>DBCF01000117.1:6518-7943 GCA_002292925.1 Roseiflexaceae bacterium UBA965
AGTATGATTAATAGTATCGGCGGATCGTCGATTGAGTTTAATTTTGGTTCACCAACCCTCACCAAATCACCAATCCCCTCCGCCACATCAACACCCACGATTACCTATACTCCTTCCAAAACTGATACACGCACCAATACTCCCACCAACACCGCCACGGATACACGCACCAATACCCCCACTAATACACTCACGCCAACCCGCACCAATACCCCCACCAATACCCCTACCAACACCCTCACGGATACCCGGACCAACACTCCCACCAACACTCCCACGGATACCTCCACCAACACGCCTACCAATACCCCCACGGATACAGAAACACCGAGTAACACACCTACTGATACGTTGACTCCAAGCATCACGCTAACACCGACATACACCCAAATAATTTCACCAACTCCTATTCCAATTTTACAAAATGGTAGTTTTGAAAATGGACTAACGAATTGGACCGTTATGAATCAGCGGATTGATTTGGGTGTTACCTCGATTGGTGGATGTACATCTCAAGACACCACGAATTATTTGCAGTTTGGTGGTGGTGGCTCACGTCCTACCCAAGATGGAGATGCGGGTACATTCACCGGGTTTACTACTTCAGTGGTTACTAGCGCATCTGGTGGATTATTACCGCCCGCTGGTACAAATGCGGTGCAATTAGTATTGGGAAGTGGCAATGGTACGACGTATCACGTAGCCCATGGACCAGCGCTTTATAGCGATATGTTTTATGGGATTAGTGGGCAATTAATTACGTTGAATTGGTTTTCGGCTGCAGGATCTGATGATTTTGCGGTACTTGGCTATTTGCTTGATACAACGACATGTACACAATACGAAATACTTGATACCACCGGGAAAAACGTCAGTGGTTGGCAAAACGCGAATATTACTATCCCAACCAGCAAATACGGATATCGTTTTGTGTTTGTAAATGGTACATTTGACGCCTCTGGTGGTAGGGCATCGGGTGCGACCTTTTGGATTGATAATATTTCACAAGGTACTGCCCAAACAATCGCGTTTGATGCGAATTCATTAAACAACACCAAAAACAAATCGGCGAGTTATACGAGTGCCCCATTTGATGCAAATGATGTCACGACGACAACGTCAGGCTTAGCTGCGACGTTTACGTCATCGACACCAAGTGTATGTACCGTGAGTGCTGGCAGTATTATCACCCTAGTGGGTTCGGGTACGTGTACCTTAGTCGCATCACAAACAGGCGGTATGAATAACGGTACGTTATGGGCATCTGCATCAGCAGTTACTGGTTCATTTACGATAACAAATATTGCGTATACGTTGACTCCTTCCAATACGCCCACCAAAACGTACACCAATACCCCAAATAATACCGCAACCATGACAGCATCAAATACCAGCACCCCCACCAATACCTACACCCCTACCAAT
>DBCF01000302.1 GCA_002292925.1 Roseiflexaceae bacterium UBA965
TTCGAGCACGATACAGGTAATCTCTGGATTATTCGTCACCGTCGCCCCTTTGGCGCGGTAGCCGAGGATTTTGCGGGCAAAGGTGGCAAAGTCAGGCACGCCATTGTTCGCGTCAAACACTTCCCACGCCAGACGCAACGGCATTTTTTGACTGCGCAGAAAGGTACCACCACCGGCGATGACGTTGAAGGGCGCATGCAATTTAAACAAAAACTCTTGGCCGGGCTCGAGCGCCTTGAAGGACTGCCCCGATGGTCGCCAAAAATTACACTCGGTGGCCTGACTCGTTTTGAGCGTGGTAAACCAGTCGCTGTCGGTGACCCCCACATAAAATTGCATGCCATACCTCACTCGTCAGTTGTTGCTACATACACGCTCACCACCGCGGATATTACACCTTAGCATCATCAATCTGCGTAATCACGGGTTGCTCGATGGCGTGCGTCGCCAAGTCGGCGGGTCTTTCGATGGTGTCGGCTCGGAATTCATTGATCTTGGTGAGCTGAGGTACGGCCCGACTATTCCACGAATTCACAATGGCAGCGTACGATTCATGCACTTTCCCCAACGCTTTGGCATGGTCATTGAGGTGGCGCATAAAGACATTCATGCGACTGCCCAGTTCTTTGACGGCCACCAGCAACTCGAGCGCATTGGCCACTTCCGAACGCTGGCGCCAGCTCAAGTTTGCCGTGCGCAACAACGCCATCAACGTGCCAGGCGTGGCGATGATGATACTGCGCTTGAGGGCATAATCGACGATTGATTCGGTTTCGGTGCGGGCTTCATCGGCAAACGCCAAGCTGCCTTCGACTTGGACGTACATGACGGTAAAGGGCACACTGGCACCGTCCCCGTGATAATTGCGGCGTTCGAGCGCATTGACATGCTCTTTGAGGGCACCAAATTGTTGTTTAGCAAAATCTGCCCGTTTGGCCATATCATCGGCGGCCACGCCATCGAGGTAGGCGTTCAACGATACCTTGGCATCCACAAAGACGACGGTATCGTTGGCGAATTTAATCGACATGTCGGGGCGACCTTCATTGGTCTGGGTCTGTTCACTGAAATCGACGTATTTACTCATGCCACTCAGTTCGACCAAGCGTTTGAGTTGCAATTCGCCCCAGCGGCCCATTTGTTTGTTGTTGCGCAAGGCACTGTCAAGCTTACCCGTCTGCAGATTGAGGTTTTCGCTGGCGGTCATGACTTGGCGGATGTTTTCTTGCAGGCTCGACATGGTGGCGGTGTGGGTGGTTTCGAGGGTGGCCACTTTGGATTCGAGGCGCTGGACTTCTTGGTTGATGCGCAACACCGTGTCGTTGAGCACACTCTGGGTCTCGCTCCGGGTCTCACCCAACACTTGAAGTGCCAGATCTTTGGCGCTGTCTTTGGTGCTCACCAGCCCCAGTTTGGCGGCATAGGGCGTGTTGGCAAACAAAAAACCGATTATTACGCCCACGATTAATACCAGTGCATAGGTCATACATGATTTCCTTTGTAAATTATGTCAATTCATCCGAATGTGGAGCAATCACACTGGCTTTGGTAAAGGTGGCAATTTGGGCAGCAATAAAAGCAGTATTCATGGCGACATCGATGCGCATCAACAATTCATCACGCTGACCAAACGTAGTAAAGCTACCCAGCAATAAGCGATACCCAAACACAAAACCTACCAAAGCCGCAATATATCCCGCAAAGCCAATAATCCCTGAGAAAAAATCTGTTGTTAGAGTTGCCGTGGCGCGTTGCGACGTCAACGCGACAATCACCGCCACTACACCACCGAATCCCATGACAACGCCCCCAAAAAGTTGCAGATAGCCAATCAGCGTCATGCGGGTTGCCCGCAAGCGGAGCACCCAATACCCGTTGGCCCGCACATGTTCGAGTGCGTCATCGGCAACAGGGGTCACACGAGGGAGCGAGGCATAGGGCGCAGCCACCCCACTGGGATGGGCAGCACGTGCTGAGGAATCAAACCCGGCGACATACGATTTGGCATGATGAAGCGACGTCGTACAATTGTGACAATACGCCGTTCCTTGCGGCCAACTCTTGGCACAACTTGGACAAACCAACAAGGCATCGCTCATTGATGACCTTCCTTTTCACGCAGTGTTTAATTGATTGGGGTGCATGCTTATTATAGCGTACTTACGTTAATTGAAGGAGGAAGTATAAAGCTGGAAGGAGGAAGTTAAAGTAGGAAGTTATAGGAGCAGGGCGCCATGCAATGACGCCCGACGCATTGACGTCCGACGCATAATCCCTAAAGGGCGCCATGCATTGACGCCCGCCCCGTACAGACGCAGCCTGCTGCGGCTCCCATACCCCAAAATCAAAAAATTTGTTATACTCCTCACACACAGCGCACCACATCACCATATGACAAAAGGCAGCCGCGTATGAATAGCATTATCAGTAGTCTTATCAGTTTGCTTTGGTCCATTGTGCAATTCATCATTATGATACTAATATCCTATGTGCTTGAGGGGTTGCTGTTTCTGTTTGGGGGCTTCGGGCATGCGATTCGCAATTTTGCCACGAATTGGACATTCGCCGTCGTGAATGTACTCGGCCTCGCCGCCATCCTTGCCAGCGTGTATTATTTTTTGGCAGCACCTCTCCCCACAATATTCATTATCACGTTGGTGATTACCAACATCCTGTCGCTGGTGGGGATTCGTGGGAGTACGGTCAATGAAAACGGAACAATCGAGTTCGCGAATACCGGTCCAAATGTCGCCACCGCTTACACCATTGGGCGCTGGGTGCTGGCAGTCCTGTTGATCGCAACCGTCGGCTATAGGCTGTATGATCCAACAGCGTGGATGTTTGCGCGATAAGCACGACAGCTTGTTCGCAGTTCGACGTAATTGACGAATTGCGCTATACTACGCTCACACTAAGTAACCACATATAGGAGTATGCGCAATGAAAAAAACGAATTCAGCGGTATTGGTTGGGTTGATTTTGATTGCCGTCGGTGCCAACTTAAACATTGTGGATCCGGTGTTGGGGCTCGGCGTTGATGTCATCAACGACCACATCCCGTTCCTTGGCAACCTCGACGAAGGGCTCTTGACGGTCATCGCCACGCTGGCCGGCAACGAACTGCGCAACCGTCAGCAAGCCAAAACCCAAGTATAACGAAACAAGCACCACCCTCCTCTGTTGTAAGTCGCAACAGAGGAGGATTTTTATTGTTATCACAACGCACGAACATCACAGCCAAAATAAAACAACCCCATATGACGAATGAGTTTGGCGCACGTAGCACGCACGAACTTCATTCGAAAATTGATATAACTGCACAGGGTTATCGCACGCGCACACAATAGCGAAACGTCATTTCAACACCTATCTAGCCACACTTCAATTCCCTGCATTGTAACGCAATGATAGGATTGCACGTAGCCATGAAAATTTGTCATATCAAAATTAAGTGTTGTAAATTACCAACAAGTATTTATCTGTAATCATCGAAACCATTCGATTGGATTGCATTATTTTGGCATTTAGATGAGTCAACACGCTACGAAATACCCATCGTCAATTGACAAAAACGTAACTAATAATATTTTTTAGCTTGGGTATTTATTTTTCTATGAATCAATGATATTATCTACCTAACAAAGTAATTACAACATGGAGGCCAATGTGTTTAATGTATCGTTTCAGCGCATCGTCACCTTTGGGTTGGTGGCAATAATTACCTTCGCCAGTATTTGGAGCGATA
>DBCF01000082.1:0-125 GCA_002292925.1 Roseiflexaceae bacterium UBA965
AAAGCCGCAGTCGTGGCCATTTCAGCGATGAGTTGTGCCACATCACCCCGTTGCAGTCGTACCGTTGCCCCCACCACAATCGGCCCGATATCCGCCACCGCCATCCCCTGGAGCATCTTGGCGGC
>DBCF01000082.1:200-14681 GCA_002292925.1 Roseiflexaceae bacterium UBA965
CCACTGCGCCTGCTTGCCAAATATCGACCTGGGTGACGCTTTGGGCCATGTCGCTCCCATAACAACCGGCATTGCCATACACGGCGCCACCGACGGTACCCGGCAAGCCTTCGGCCCAGGCTAGCCCAGCCCAACCTGCGTTGACGAGTTGGCGCACGGTGCCCGCCATCGGCGCACCGGCGCCAATCTGCACAATGGCTTCATCCACATGAGCAGTTACATCAACGTGCATATCACGCATCCGGATTACCACCCCCGGCAAGCCGGCGTCACTGATGAGCATATTACTGCCGCCACCCAGTACCCACACCGGCAACTGATGCCGGTCGGCAAATTCGAGGGCCGCTTGAAGGCCACGGGGCGAACGGACCGCAGCCAAGTAGCGGGCCGGTCCACCGATGCGCCAAGCAGTAAGCGGGGCAAGTAGGACATTTTCGGTGATGGTAATGTCGGGGTTATCCATGGCGCTGCTCCAACAATGCCAACACACGCGGACCGACTTGGGTGCCATCACCGGCACTCATGGTAATCACCACATCGCCACGCTGCGCCATAGCGGCAATAACCGTGGCGGATTGGGCAATCGTGCCACTGGCCTGCACCGCAGGGTGGGTAATGTGCTGTACCAACCAGGCGGCATCAATGCCCGCCACGGGTTGCTCGCGCGAGGCATAAATATCACCGATGCAGACCACATCAGCGTCGCCAAAGGCGGTGGCCCATTCGGCAACCAAACTTTCTGTCCGGCTATAGGTGTGCGGTTGTACATAGGCAATGATACGCTGACCGGCATAACGGGCCCGCGCCGCTGCCAACACCGCTGCCACTTCGGTAGGGTGGTGGCCATAATCGTCAATCACCGTCACGCCCGCAACTGCACCTTTGTGTTCAAACCGCCGGCGCGCCCCCCGAAAGGTCGCCAGCGCCTGAGCGACTAGCGCCGGTGCGGCGCCGGCCAATACGGCGGCAGCATAGGCGGCCACGGCGTTTTTTACATTATGCAAACCAGCCAAGGGAATCGTCACGGGGCGGTGCAAGCGCATGGCAAACGAGCGCCGATCATAATGCCACACCTGGAAGGATTGACTGGTCGCGTCGTGGTGCAAGGAACTCGCCGCCCAATCGAGAGGGGTGCGACTACAGGCCACCGGGTCACGGGCCAAATCGGTGTCGATACCGTACCAACGCACCCCAGCGCGCGTAATCGCTGCCCGAGCACCGGCATCATCCCCACACACCAACACCCGAGCGGGGTCGGTGATTTGGGTGCTAAAAGTGGCAAAGGCCGCGGCATACTCCGCCGGCGAGGCGTATATGTCGACATGATCCCATTCGAGGGTGGTAATAACAGCAATATCAGGCTGGAGCGCCAAAAAGGTGCGGTCGTATTCATCGGCTTCGATTACCAGTGGCGCAGTCGGATCACCCCAACAGGCGACCTGTGGCAAATCAGGCACTTCGGCGCCAATCAGATAGCCAGGGTTCATCCCCGCCACCTGCAAGGCATGGGCAATCATAGCACTCGTGGTGGTTTTGCCGTGCGTACCGGCCACTGCAATCACCCGGCGCTCGTGCGACCATCGCGCCCACAGGTCGTGACGGCGCATCACCGGGATGCCCGCTGCCACCGCCGCATCAAGCTCAGGGTGGGGGGAATGTACCGCCGAGGTGGCGAGCACCACATCGGCTCCCGCAATCTGGGTAGCTCCATGACCAAGGTAAATCGTCACGCCCCGGGCTTGCAAGGGTGCCCACGCGCTACTTTGGTTGGCATCGCTACCGCTGACACTATCGCCACGGTCGAGCAAAATATGCGCGATGGCACTCATACCGGCGCCACCGATGCCGACTATATGGTAATGCATTAGGCGCTCCTTGCAAGATCACATAACAGATTGGCCATGGTCAAGGCCGCTTCGGGACGCGCCACACCCTGCATGGCCTGGCGCATCTGGTGGAGGGCGGTGGCGTCTTGCAACAAACCATCGAGTGCCGGCCAGAGTAATTCGGGTTGGGCGCCATCGGCGACTTTGATGGCGGCGCCGTAACGCACGAGATAATCGGCGTTTTCATCTTGGTGGACGTAGGGGTAGGGTACCAAGATGGCCGGCAAGCCAGCGGCCGGCAATTCACCGAGCACCGAGGCCCCACTGCGACAAATCGTGATATCCGCCGCCGCCAAGGCTGCCGTCATTGTCACGGCACCATCGGTGGCGAGGTAGGGGTACAAATGATAGCGGTGCTGAAGTTCGGCCGGTAACCCAGCCATGTGGTTTTGCAACATCGTTTCATCACCTTCGCGGCCACACACATGCAACACCTGTGCCAACGGCAACACGCGAGTCAGCATAGCAGCCACAGCTTGATTGATACTCCGGGCACCCCGACTACCGCCATACACGAGGATTAACGGTGTTGCATCCATGATTCCCAGCATGGCGCGAGTGGTGGCACGATCTGCCTGCATGATATCGGCGCGGACAGGGTAACCAGTCACGACCAATTTGCGCATCCCGCGCCGCCAATCTGCTGAGGTGGTGGCAGGCATACCGAGATGGGGCGCCGCATCGGGAATGCTGCCGAGAGTAACGGTAGCCAGTCGTGACAACAAACGCACCGCCAAACCAGGTACCACGTCGGGCAAATAAATCGCACTCGGCACTCGCATCAACCACGCAGCCACAAACAACGGCACACACACATAGCCACCGGTGCCAAAAATAGCCCCCGGTCGCTCGCGGCGGATGAGTTGGATGGCTTGGACTACCCCGCGGAGCAAGCGCCAACTGTTTTTGAGTAAGGCCACTAACCCACGCCCACGCACTGCCGCCGCCTCGATTGGCCAAAACGGCAACGTGCTTTCGCGACGTACGAGATCACCTTCCATGCCATCGGGACTGCCCACATAAGCCAGCCGGGGCTTATTTGGGAGGCTTGCGAGGGCCGCGGCGACTGCCAAAGAGGGATAAACGTGGCCCCCCGTCCCGCCGCCAGAAAGGAGCAAGAGCGGCGATGAATATGCGGAATCGTTCATATGCCAACCTCAAAACCCCTAGACGCGCGTCGTCTGCAAGGGTATATTTTGAAATATTCAACAAAATCCCAGCCGAAACCATACTAATCATTAGTGACGTGCCGCCGTAGCTCAGAAACGGCAGGGTAATCCCCGTAAACGGCGCTAACGATGTCACCACCGCCAAATTGATGATGGCTTGTACCACCAACCACAAGGTAATCCCCGTCGCGAGCAACGCCCCAAAGGTATTGGGGGCACTACTGGCAATTTTGAAGCCACGGTACGCCACAAAGGCAAAGCAACCAACCACAAACAACGTACCAATCAAGCCCATTTCTTCACCAATAATCGCCAAAATCGTATCGGTATACGACTGTGGCAACCACAGATACTTTTGGCGTGATTGGCCCAAACCCACCCCAAAAATCCCCCCCGATGCCAAAGCATATAAGGCATGCAACGGCTGAAATCCGGCGCCACTATAATACGCAAAAGGATCGAGCCAGGCATTGATGCGGTCCAAGCGGTAAGCAGCGACGTTGATACCAACCAGAAACGACACGAGTCCTAACAACCCCGCAAAAAACAAATGAAACAGACTCGCCCCAGCCACAAAATAAATCAACGCCGATACGGCCACAATAATCGTAGCCGAACCGAGATCCTTACCGACCATCACCAACGCCGTCACCAGCCCTACAATTACCCCAAATGGAATCGTGCCGTAGAGCAGATTGGTCAAGCGGGTACCACGCCGTGACAACCAACTCGCCAAATAAATAATCAAGGTTAATTTGACGAATTCTGAGGGTTGCACACTAAAAAACCCTAGGCGAATCCAGCTCCGCGACCCATTGACTTCGGTGATTGAACGCGGCAATATGAACCCGGTCACAAACAGCAAAATCAACGATGCAATAAATAATGGCAATGCCTGATTACGCCACCAACGATAATTGGTGCGTTGCGCCACCAACAACCCTAGGGTGCCGACAACCGCGGCAAACAATTGGCGTAACAAATAATGCAACCCATTGTTGTAATAGACAAATCCTTCGACAAATGACGCACTATAGACCATCACCAAGCCAAACGGCACCATGATACCCACACATACCAGCAATTGGTAGTCTGGTTTGTGTTTGGTACGATCGCTGAGGCTAATACTGCCGGTCGTGTCACTCATCGCCATCTATCCTCTAACCCAAATCGACTGCGGGTACAACGACCATCACAACCACAATCAACACAATCGTAACGGCCACCACGCCATACCAACCCCATGGACGGCTTTGGCGAATGCGCACCGGACCCATATCGGATTCAATCGTCATGAGCAATGGCATCACACAAAATCCACACAACAACCCACCAATCAGCCCACCAATGTGCGCCATATTGTCGATGTTGGGCACCGAAAAACCGATGCCGATATTGGCCAGCGCAGTGAATCCAACGCTCCCTAGCATTTGTTTGGCCCGCTCACCAAATACCGCTCGGTTGAGCCAAATAAACACGATTTCGGCACCAATCAAGGCAAAAATCGCCCCCGAGGCGCCGACAGCGGGATTAGGCGAAAAAATGTACGAGGCCACGCCCCCCATCAATCCCCCCACAAAATAAATACCGAGGAAGCGTTGGGTGCCGGCAATCCGTTCGATTTCGCTCCCAAACGACGTCAACGCAATCGTATTGAACAACAAATGCAACAGACCACCATGCAAAAACATCATGGTAAAGAAGCGATAATATTGATCGCCGGCGGCAATCGCAATATTGTCTTTGGCGCCCCACATCAGCAACAGGTCAGTCAGCGAAATCCCCAATAGCCGGAAGCCGACAAAATCGGCCAAGGCGGGGATCGCAAATACCACAATATTCACCAAGGCAATCACCCGTACTGCCGGGGTGCTATCGCCCCACAATCGTTGCATACCACTCGTAATCGGTGATGGTTGACTCATATCGCCTCCTGCGTGCCGAGGCGTGCTACCACAGCTCGGAATTCTTCGCCACGATGAAATTCATTGCGAAACATGCCAAAACTCGCACACCCCGGTGACAACAAAATCGTCGCCGGATGTGGTGCCACCTGCTGCGCTGCCTGCACTGCCCCCGCCAGCGAATCAAAGCTCCCCACGATGCGGTCTGCGATGCCAGCCTCCACCAACGCACTTCGCAAGGCAGGCGTGGCCGTACCATCGAGCAACACAATCTGATGGGCATGCTGGGTAGCGACTTGAGCCAACTCGCTAAAGGCTAGTTTTTTGTCGGCCCCACCGGCAATCCAGATAATTGGTTTGGGCATACATTCGAGTGCCACCATCGCCGCATCGGGCATAGTGGCAGCCGTATCGTTGACAAACGTATGACCATTGATGGTGGCCACTCGTTCTTGGCGATGCTCGACTCCCTCAAATCGCCGCAGGGCCGGGGCAATCAAATCGACGGGCATGCCTACTTGGAGCACCAACGCCACCGCCATCGCCACATTGGCGCGACTATGTAGCCCCGCCAATTGCACATCACTGGCATGGGCTACCACCTGTGCGCCCGTAGCCGTTTGGCAATACAACGTGTCGGCTTGCCACCAAGTATCACCGCGCTGTAGCACATCTGGTTGGCGCGTGCCACTCCAGTACACGTGGGACGGCATGGTGAGGGCAAGTTCGTGCAACACCGGATCACCAGTCTGCAAGACCAAGGTGTCGTGTGGGTGCTGATGCTGGCCAATGGCCGCTTTGGCAGCAATATAACTCGCCATGTCGCCATAGCGATCGAGATGGTCGGGGTGAATGTTGGTAATCGCCGCATAGGCCGGGCTGAGGCCCGCAACACCTAGCCCTTCGAGCACAAACGATGACAATTCGAGCACCACTGGCGTCGTTGGAGTGATATGGGCAAGCTGTGCCAATGCCGAAATCCGCATATTGCCGGCAAGTACAGTATCGGGGCGCCATGCTGTGAGCAAGAACGCCGTGAGGGTGGATGTGGTGGTTTTGCCTTTGGTGCCGGTAATGCCAATGATAGGGGCCGGGCACAAACGAAAAAAGAGCGTCATTTCCATTTCGATGTGGGCACCCGCAGCCCGTGCCATCGCCAAAAACGGCGATGTGGCTGGTACTGCAGGGTTTTGCACCACAATATCACATTGTTGGAAGTCACTGGCACGATGCTCACCCAATACAAAGGTGATAGGCAAATCTGCAAGAGCAGTCAGCGAATCTGCCAGTATATCGGCGTTGCGCAAATCGGTGACGGTTACCTCAGCCCCTGCTTCAGCACAAAAACGCGCCACACCGAGGCCACCACCGTGCACACCCAACCCCATCACGACGATTTTTTTGCCACGTAATTCCATCGCCTACCTCTTTTAGTGTTCTGGCTCGGTAATTGTTGGCTTAGGTGTAGGGGTTTGGGCCGTATGTGGTTGCTGGAATGACAACGCCAACGACACGCCAATCAAGGTTGCAATCATGGTAATCAACACAAAGCGCTGAGTGATTTGGGTTTCGCTCCAGCCACCCAATTCGAAGTGGTGGTGGAGCGGCGCCATGCGAAACACACGCACAGGGGTACCGGTACGCCAGCGACTATATTTGTAGTAGCCCTTTTGGATGGCCGAAGACAAGGCCTCGCCCACAAACACCACCCCAATTACCGGCAACAGCAACCATTGTTGTGACTGCAAGGCAATCACGGCCAGGACAGCACCTAACGCCATCGACCCCAAATCACCCATAAACACCTGAGCAGGATGGGCGTTGTACCACAAAAACGCCACACAGGCCCCCACCAAGGTGAAACTTAACGTCATCAAGTTGGTGAATTCGCCACTGAGGAAGGTAATCACACCGTACGCACTAAAGGCCACCGCCAGATTCCAGCCGGCGAGGCCATCGAGCCCATCGGTCAAATTGACCGCATTGCTCGTCGCCACAATGATAAAGGCGGCCACCGGGAAGAACCAAAAGCCGATGTCGTAGCTCCCGACAAAAGGAATCCGCACCAACCCCGAATTGGCCAAGCCAAAGGGCTGTGGTAGATAGAGCGCCAAGCTAATTCCTAGGGCCAAGACAATCTGAAAAATCAACTTGACGCGCTCACTAAAGCCATATTGCTCTTTGGCAGAGCGCTCGAGTGACAGATAATCGTCAACGGCTCCAAGCAAGCCAAACAAAATCAAGGTGACTAGCGGCACGACCATTGACCAACGATCGACCAAATTAAAGGCCATCGTCAGCACAATCACCGGCGCGATAATCATCAAGCCACCCATGGTCAAAGTGCCTGTTTTGACGAGATGGCTCTGTGGGCCGTCGACACGTACCCGTTTGCCAATCCGATAATGCCGGAGCACGTTGAGCCAATAGCGCCCAAAAATCAATGTCACCACAAATGCGCCCGCCGCCAACAATAAGGCGCGTGACATGTCAAGCACTAATAATGATCGTAATGCGTCTTGCACCGTCGTCCCCTTCCCGAAGGTGTATACATGAATCAATCCTCACCAACGATGACACGCACCGTTGTCCCCCGTGAGGATTGCCCAGTAAGGTTAATTCCATAATGACAACGAAATCGCCAACAACGCACTGGCCATATTGATTACCACAAAGCGTTGGGTAATCTGCGGGTTACTCCACCCGTTGATACGCAAATGATGATGGAGTGGCGCCATTTTGAACAAGCGCACCCCCGTCCCCGTCCGCCAACGCGTATATTTATAGTAACCGATTTGGAGCAACGACGATAACCCTTCACCCACAAACACAATCCCGACCACGGGGAGTAACAACCATTGTTGCGATTGCAATGCGATAATCGCCAGTACTCCACCCAACGCCATTGACCCCAAATCACCCATGATGACGGTGGCTGGGTGGGCGTTATACCACAAATACCCCGCACATGCGCCCACCAACGTCAAACACAACGCCATCAAATTGGTAAATTGCCCACTCATAAAGGCAATTACCCCATACGCAAAAAACGTCACCAACAACGTCCAGCCCGACAATCCATCCACCCCGTCGGTAATATTGACGGCGTTGACCGTGGTCCAAATAATCGCGGCGGCCACTGGAATAAACCACAACCCAAAATCAATGCGCCCAATGAACGGAATCCAGGTCAAGCCTGAATGTTGCAGTCCATACGGCGCCGGTAAATACAAAATCAAACTCGCCACCAAGGCAATTACCCACTGGGCAATCCCTTTGACGCGCTCACTCAAGCCATACGACGTCGAATGCACGGCATCCAGCGAATAATAATCATCGACCCCACCCAAAATCGCATAACTGAGCATCACACCGAGTGGCAACAACATCGACCAGCGGTCAATCATATTAAACATGATGGTAAGCAAAATCACTGGCACCACCATCATCACGCCACCCATGGTGATTTGCCCATAACTGACCATCGTGTCGCTGCCTTCGTTACGGGCGCGTTTGCGGATGTTATGGCGACGCAAAAAACCAATCCACCAACGCCCGGTGAGCAACACCAATATGGCGGCAGCAGTTGCCAACAACAGCCCACGGTCGATATTGCGGATTAATAGGGCGCGTAGTGTTTCTTGCATGCTGATTATCCTTTTGATTCAGATGCGCCATCAGCACGCAAATCTGCCACAATTTGTTCCATGGCCATGGCCCGTGAGCCTTTGATCAACACACAATCACCCGGCTGAATCTGCGCCCGCACCACGGCAATCGCTGCTTGGGCGTCAGGTGCAGTATAGACGACAGTCATGCCAGCCTGACGCGCCCCATCAGCAATCCAGCGTCCGCGTGTACCCACCGCAATCAATACATCGGCGACGTCAGCCACCCATTGACCAACCTCGCTATGGGCAGATTCTTCGATATGCCCTAATTCGCGCATATCACCCAGCACTGCCACCCGCCGCGATTGCACCGTCCCTAACAATTCAAGGGCCGCCCGCATCGACGTCGGCGCGGCGTTATAGGCATCATCAATGACTTGGGTGTCATGAATACCTGGGTAGAGCACAAAGCGCAGCTGGGTAATATTGTTGATGGCAGTCCGCATCGTGGCCCAGGGAATACCAATGGTGATACCCACCGCAATCCCCGCCAACAAATTACGGACTTGGTGCAATCCAGGCGCCTGTAAGTAGACGACGTCGTCAATGCCCGGTGCGACCACCCGAAACTGCGTCCCTGCCAACCCTTGCGGCACAATCTCGACCGCCCGCACGTCAGCATCGGCATGTAAGCCATAGCGCACCACCCGCGCAGGCGTGAGTGCTGCCATAGCTACCACCCGCTCGTCATCGGCATTCAATATCGCCACACCGGTAGCTGGTAATGCCTGTATCAATTCGGCTTTGGCCGCAGCAATTGCCTCAATACTCCCCATCCGTTCGAGGTGCGATGGGCCTACCGCCGTCACCACTCCGATATTGGGTTGGGCAATCTGTGCCAACAAGGCTATTTCACCCGTAGTGTACATGCCCATCTCAAATACCGCTGCCTGATGCATCGCATCCATTTGCAATGCCACCAGTGGCAACGTCGACTCACTGTTATAGCTTCGGGGAGATTTGAGTGTGGGGAGATGAGCACTCAACAACGCTGCCACCACTTCTTTGGTTGACGTCTTGCCCACACTGCCGGTAATACCCACCACCCAGGCAGGGGTAAACCGCCGGCGATGCCACGCCGCAAATTGTTGTAGGGCGGCAAGTGGGTCGGGCACGCCAATCAACAATGGCCCCTGCCATTGATTCGGCACGGCTTGACCAGGCACCATCAGCGCCCAGCCCTGCTGTTGTGCCAAATCGGCCCCTTTGCGCGGGTCAACCAACGCCACCACCGCACCGGCAGTCGCAGCTGCAGCCACATAATCATGCCCATCGACGGTTTCACCCACCAAGGCAACAAACAGACTCCCTGGCACCACCAAGCGCGAATCAATCGCCACGTCGTTGATACGAAGTGTGGGCACCAACGCCGCATCATAATCTGATGGAGCGGCTAACGCTTGCAATATGTCAATAAGTTGTAGCATATTAGCCCCCATTAATCACTCCCGGCTGCTGATTTTCACCAACCAATGAATTGTCAGGAGCAATCCGGTCATAGCGCATTAATTCGGACACAATCCGACGATAGACCGGTAAAGCCGTACGCACCCCCCAGATGTCATCTTGGGGGCGGTCAATTTTGACAAGCACCGCATAGCGAGGCGCTTCAATCGGTGCCATACCCACCACCGAACCAATGGTTTGGTTGGTGTAGCCACCATTACCATCAGGGATAGACGAGGTGCCGGTTTTGGCACCCACTTGAAAGCCTGGCACCAACCAATTGGTGTCTGGTTGGGCGGCATTCACATAGTGGTTGGCCGATTTCATCACCATTTGACGGACCCGATAGGCTACGTCGGCATCAATCGGGCGCCCTTGCTCACGCGGCTCAGTTTCGACACACACCCCTTTGATACAACGCGATTTAATGATATAGGGGCGCATCATCACGCCGTTATTGGCAATCGTCGCCGCCATCCGCGCCACTTGCAACGGTGTCACCGCAATCCCCTGCCCAAAGGCATTGGTATCAAGATTAATCGGGGTATAGCCCGCACTACCCGGCTTCCAATAAATTCCGGCAGTTTCACCAGGTAATTCAATCCCCGTCAATTTGCCGAACCCAAAGGCATCGACCGTGTGATAAAACACCGGCTCACCGGTCATTTCGGCAAACAGCAACGCCCCAATATTGCTGGAATAATACAACACCCCTGCCGGGGTCATCACCCCGTGCCCGTTGTAGTCAAAATTAGCAAGGTTGTAGTCGTAGCGCCGAATCGTACCGTTGTCTTCGACTTGGGTCTCTTCATTGAATGCTTTTGCTTGGAGTCCGGCCGCAATCGTGACCATTTTGAATGTAGACCCTGGCTCGTAGACTTCGCCTACGGCGGGATTAATATTGTAGATACTCGGATCAACATCGGCATAATCATTGGGGTCAAAATCAGGGTAACTCGCCATCGCCAACACTGCACCCGTTTTGACATCAAGCACGATGGCAGTACCACCCGATGCCCCATGTTGATCAATGGCTTGACCAAGCTCGGCTTCGACCACATGTTGGATATACGAATCAATGGTCAACGTCAATTCGTTGCCATTGACAGGCAGTTTTTGATCATAGGGTCTCGACCAAATCGGATTGCGGTTGATATCGACTTCGGCCGTAATCACCCCATCCGTCCCCCGCAAAAACGTATCAAAACTGGCCTCGACCCCCGCAATCCCCAACCCATTCAAATTGGTAGCACCAATGATATGCGGCGCAAATTGGCCCTGTGGATAAAACCGATGCGGCTCATACACCAAATGCAGACTCGCCTCATCGAGAATCGTGATTTTTTCGGCGACCTCTGGGGCCAACCAGCGTTTGATGGGTACCCATGCCCGACTGGTATCAAGTAACTTCGCCAGAATTTTTTCGGTGGGCATTTCCAAAATCGCCCCCAGCGTCACCGCCAAGCGCGCCGCGTCTTCCGGCGCCACCTGCACCGGCGCCACATACAAACTCTGACGCTCGACATCGAGCGCCAAAATATTGCCATTGCGGTCATGGATTTCACCCCGACTCGCCGTCAATGGGATGACCTGATTAATCTCGGCACTGGCCCGTTTGGCATACCCCTTACGATCAAGCAACTGCACATCAGCCAATTGCAAGGCAATCCGCACCAATGCCACCAGCACAATCAACAGCGCCGCCCCCAACCGCCACGGGTGGAGCACAATCGAACGCGCTACATTGTCTGCGCTAGGGGCACTCATGGATTCACCGTCTCATTCACCACCAACTGCCCACGGTCGTTTGTAAGTACTAAATATTGCATATCGACCGATTGCACCGGGATCATCCCCGTGTCAATGGCGTATTTCTCGATTCGTTGCATCGACTGCGCATCAGCCTTGCGAAGCAACAACGCCTTACGCTCGCGCATCAGACTGGTCTGCTCTTCCTGCAATACATCAATTTCGTGCCCGGTCTGCGCGACTCGTACCGTCTGCGCTACCAATGCCACCCCCATCAATGCCAACAACAATGCCACCGCTACATAGCTACGGCCGCCATCAAGCTGGATATATCGCCCCAATTCCAACCGCCGCAAACGCGCTTGTTGTAAGGGAAACAATTGTTTTAGGGGAATCGCCATACGCTGCCTCTTTTATTGGTTTAGTAGTACGATACTATGTAGTATACACAAAGTTTTGCAAATCACAAACGTGCAATTGCCCGCAAACGCACACTGCGGCTCCGCGGGTTGACCCGTTGCTCACTATCACTCGCCTCGACCGGTTTGGGCGTCAAGGTATGGTACAACTGCCGGTCCCCACTAAGCGTCGCCGCCCGGAAGGCCAATTTCACAATCCGATCTTCGAGGGAATGGAAGCTCATAATCACCAGCCGCCCACCTGGCGCCAACAATTCAAGCGCTTGGGGAATCACCGCTTCTAGCACACTGAGTTCTTGGTTGACCGCAATCCGCAACGCTTGGAATGTGCGGGTGGCCGGATGAATCCGGCCATGCCGCCCCCCCATCGCCCGCGTCACCACATCGGCCAACGCCAAGGTAGTGCGAATCGGTTGCACCCGTCGCGCATCAACAATAAAGCGCGCAATCCGTCGTGATGCCCGGTCTTCGCCATACAAAAAAATCAAATCGGCCAATTTGCGCTCATCGAGCGTATTGACCAAATCTGCCGCCGTGGTCGGTCCATCTGGGTCGAGGCGCATGTCGAGGGGCGCATCATGTTGGAACGAAAAGCCGCGCTCAGGGGTGTCAAGTTGGTACGACGACACCCCAAGATCCAACAAAATCCCATCTACCGTGTCCCAGCCCAAGCGGTGCGCAAATCGCGCCATGTCGGCGTAATTGCCTCGCACCAAATGCGCCCGATCGCCAAATTCACTCAAGCGCTGTTGGGCCGTCGCCAACGCCGCCGGGTCGAGGTCGATTCCCAACAATTGCGCATCCGGCGCACTCGCTGCCAATACCGCTTGGGCATGCCCCGCCCCACCCAATGTGCCGTCGATAAAGCGATGGCTTGTGGGAGTGGTCAGCAACGCCAAAACCTCGGTCGGCAACACCGATATATGCCGAAATGTAGTAGTCATATGTTTAGAACTTTAATGTGGTAAGTTGTGCCACCAATTGGTCTGTTTCGTTGTCCATAGCCGCCACCGTCTCACGCCAACGTGCCGGTGACCAGATTTCAAAATATTTATTGACCCCGACGACAACCACTTCGTCACCCTCGATGCTGGCATAATCGCGCAACGTCTGTGGCAACAAAATCCGCCCCTGTTTGTCGAGCGTTGACTCTGACGCCGCCGAAAAAAGCAACCGCTGTAAGTTGCGCGTGTGAATCTCGCCAGGTGCCAAATCGCTCACCTGATCGGCCAGTTTTTGCCACATAGGCATCGCCAAGCCCATCACACAATGATCGTAGCCACGCGTAATCACCACCCCTTCGCTCAACAATGTGCGGAAGCGGGCAGGTATCGCCAAACGGCTTTTGGTATCAATTGTGTGTGCGTATTCACCCAGAAACATCGCAACTCCCGTGTGGCGAAATTCATCGTAACCGATGAGTTATCCCCACTTTCCCCCACTTATCCCCACTTATGATGCAATTATAAACGGATAATGTAAACTACGCAAGCATCAATTACGATTTGATTGCACACCAATTGGTCTTGTTCATCTCAAGATGACAGTACCCGACGTCATTCTTCCCCAAATATCATTAAAGTTTATTTTTATTTACACTATTTCTTTTTTGAAAAAATATACCTGGGCAGGCGTGAATATGTACGCACACACCCCACCCAGCCCCACCAGCACACAAAAACATGGCGCAAGATGCCTCAGCGCCATGTTTCGTGTTATAAATGAACCATCACGCACCAATCGCGTTTTATCAAAAAAGGATCGACGAATGAGTCAATTAACCCATCTTGATAGTGCCGGTCACGCCCATATGGTCGATGTGGGGGCCAAGCCCGAACAAAAGCGCACTGCCGTCGCCGCCGGTCGCGTCATCATGACCCCTGCTACCCGCGATTTGATTATCGCCGGCGGCCTGCCCAAAGGTGATGTATTGGCAGTGGCCCGGATCGCCGGGATTATGGCCGCCAAAAAAACCGCCGACATCATCCCGCTCTGTCATCCACTCGCCTTGACGGCAGTCGATGTGCAACTCGACGCCGAAGAGAGCGGCATCGCCATCGTGGCCACCGCCTCGATTACGGGCCGCACCGGCGTCGAAATGGAAGCCCTCACCGCCGTTAGCGTCGCCGCCCTCACCATCTATGACATGTGCAAGGCCGTCGAACGCACCATGCAAATCAGCGATATCCGCCTCATCCGCAAAGAAAAAGTGTAGATCCGCAGCCTGCTGCGGCTCC
>DBCF01000296.1 GCA_002292925.1 Roseiflexaceae bacterium UBA965
AAACGTAAGTGACAGATGAATAGTAGGTACGGGGTCAACCGTACCGGCAACGCGGTAGCGTTGTTTCTTCCAATGTAGGAGGATTGAATCCATGGGCAGTAACGACAAGGCACTTTCACGTCGCCGGTTTCTGCGCTTTGCTGCAGCCGGTCTCGGTGCAGCTAGCGTAGCTGGTGTGCTCGCAGCCTGTGGCGCAGCCGCGCCCGCAGCAGACGGCACCGCCGCAGAAGCCCCCAAAGCACCCGAAGAGGGCAACAAGGTCGTGGTAGAGCTCGATTTCTGGTACTGGGATGGTTCGGGCCAGCTCTGGGCTGACGCGTACAACAAGTTGAATCGTGGCGCAAAGGTTAATTTCATCAATACGCCTTTTGCTGACACGCACGACAAGTTGCTCACCTCGTTCGCTTCAGGCACTGGCGCACCCGACATTGCAGCCCTCGAAATCGGCCGCATTGGTGGTTTCACTGCCAAGGGTGGTTTGGCTGACCTCAAGTCCTCACCATTCGATGGTAGCAAGTACGAAGCCGACATGGTGAAGTACAAGTGGACCCAGGGTTCATCCGAAGACGGTCGTTTGGTTGCCATGCCTTGGGACATCGGTCCTGCGGGCGTATGGTACCGCACCGACGTGATGGAGAAGTTGGGTTTGCCAACCGAACCAGAAGCCATCGAAGAGTTGATTTCACACACCAAGGGCAAGACTTGGGAAGATTTCTTTGCATTGTCACAACAAGTCAAAGAAAAGAGCGGCGGCAAGGTCAAGATGGTTGCTGACGCAGCCACCGACATCTATGGTGGTGCATTGCGCCAAGGCGGCGAAGGCTACTTCGAAGGCATGAAGCTCATGATCGAAGAAAAAGCCACCCGCCCAGCTCAATTGGCTGCCGACTACCGCAAGCAAGAGCTCGACGCCAACATCGGTTGGTGGGGCGCTGACTTCGCAGCTGGTGTCAAGAACGATGCCTTCGCCGGCATGGTTATCGCTTGTTGGATGCAAAGCGGTTTGAGCCGCGACCAGCCACAAGTGAACGGCAAGTGGCGCGTCGTACCAGCTCCAGAAGCCAGCTACAACTGGGGCGGTTCGTTCTGTGCCATCCCCGAACAAAGCAAGAACCAAGAAATGGCTTGGGACTTCTTGCAATGGGCCTGCTGTACTGCTGAAGGTCAAAACACCGTGTTTAAGCCAACCGGTATTTTCCCAGCATACAAGCCAGCCTGGGCTGATCCGTTGTATGACGAGCCAGTTGAGTTCTTTGGTGGCCAACGCGCATACCGCATGTGGGCAAACATTGCCGACAACGTTGCATCAATCTCACGCAGCCCATACGACCTCCAAGCCGACGACATTGTCAACGCCGAAATGGCCAAGGTAATGAAGGAAGGCAAAGACCCAGTCCAAGCCATGAAGGATGCCGAAGCTGCAGCCCTCAAGGCCATCGAAGGATCAACCAATTAATCTTGGTTTTGCTCATGGGAGAGGCTCGCAAGAGTCTCTCCCATCCCATAAAAAATCTCCCCTAACCCTAAACTAAATGAGGTGCACATGGCTACAACGACCTTTACTGTTGCCGAGCAAAAGGCACAAGATCGGCGTACCAGGCGCAAAGAAGCCAAACGTAATGTTTGGGCATATGTATTTGTCGCCCCATTCTTTTTCCTTTACTCAGTATTTGGCTTATTCCCATTAGTCTATGGTATGTGGTTATCGCTCCATCAATGGGATGGTATTTCAAAGATGAAGTGGGTAGGGCTACTGAACTACGTCAAACTTTTTACCGTAGACGATGTATGGTGGAAGGCGATTTACAATACCATCTGGTTGTTTGCTGGGGCGACGGTACCACAGTTGTTGTTTGCCTTGATATTGGCATTTATCATCAATAGTGGCTATATCCGCTTCAAAGACTTCTTCCGAGCTGCCTATTTCATGCCGTTCGTGGCATCAGCGGTTGCGGTCGGTATTTTGTTTTCGTCATTGTTCGGTTTGCAATACGGTATGTTCAATTATTTCTTGTCGTTTTTAGGAATCGAAAAAATCGACTGGCTTGGTTCAGCGCTTTGGCTTAAACCCTCGATTGTCATGGTCACGATTTGGCAATGGACCGGGTATTCGATGATTATCTTTTTGGCGGGGTTGCAATCAATCAATCCAGAACTATACGAAGCAGCCCGCGTCGATGGAGCCGATACATCTGATGTGTTTTGGAAGATTACCATGCCGTTGATGCGGCCGGTGATTTTGTTCCAAGTAGTCACATCGATTATTGGTGCCATGCAAAACTTTGACATTCCCGTCATGCTTGCAGGTGGCACGCAATCATCAGCGCCCGGTGGTACTGATCATGCGGGTCTGACTGCCATGATGCAGCTCTACTGGTCGGCCTTCAAATACAACACAGGTTCAAAGAGCGGGTTTGGGTATGCGTCAGCAATGTCGTTTATCTTGTTCTTTATGATCGTCACGTTCTCGTATCTCTATAACCGTGCCAACGGTCGGAATTTGACAGAGGATTAAAACAATGGCGACAACAACAATGACTCGTAACCGGCGCGGTCGCGATCGATTTGCTGGGCCCGTGGTAATGACATTTCTGTATGCATTCCTTGCGATATTTGCCATAGCATCGGCATTCCCGTTTTACTACATGTTGGTGACAGCAACCTACCGTACGGTTGACATTTTGCGCATCCCGCCACCGATTTGGTTTGGCAGTGCCTTGATGCAAAACTACACCCAACTCCTCGAAAAAGGTAGTTTGCCCTATTTTTGGACGTCAGTCTATAATAGCGTTGCGATTGCCTCGGTACACACCATTGCGGTGTTGTTCTTTTGTTCGTTGGCTGGGTATGGGTTTGCCAAGTTCCGCTTCCCTGGCCGCGATGGTATGTTTACCTTTTTGTTGGCAACCCTGATGGTACCGGGCGCACTCGGGTTGATTCCCTCGTTTATTGTTATGCGTTCTTTGGGTTGGATTGAGACGTGGTACCCCTTGATTGTGCCCGGTATGGCCAATGCCTTCGGGATTTTCTGGATGCGTCAATACATCGAAAGCGCCATCCCCAACGAAATGATGGACGCAGCCCGCATTGACGGCGCCAAAGAATTCCGGATTTTCTGGGCGATTATTCTGCCCGTGATTGCACCTGCATTAGGTGCATTGGCGATTTTGACGTTCATGGGTAAATGGAACGAATTCCAGTTCCCATTGCTGATTCTCAAAGATCAGTTTACCTATACCCTACCGGTGGCACTCAGCACGTTGCGGTCACTGCGTGGTACCGAAATCGGCGTGCAAATCCTCGGCTCGAGCATTGCCATTGTCCCGATTTTGACCGTATTTGTGATGGCCTCACGCCAATTCATGTCCGGTTTGACCGCAGGTGCAGTAAAGTAACTTTTATGGCACACCAAACATTCATTCCGGTGGTATTCTGCGCATCACTACTGCTTATGGCATGTAGTGGTGCGCAGAATGGTGCAATCTCCCCAGCTGCCCCTGTGGTAACAACCACATCCAATTCTGTCCCATTTAGCGCCCAAGCAACACCCTGCGGCACAAATTTTGTCCGTCACGAACTCCCCCATCTCACTATCGGCGAACCAGCCGGTACCTATGTCTATGCCAGCAATGGCAGTGGCCTAGCCGTCGGTGATGTAGATGGCGATGGCAACGAAGATGTGGTGTTTGGCAATATTGCCGGCACTACCACCCTCTATCTCAATGATGGCCAGATGCACTTCACCCCAGTCACGACTGATTTGCGTGACGTGCGATCCCTTGCAATTGTCGATACCGATGGCGACGGCAAGCTCGAAATCGTGGCAACTCAACGCTTTCGCCGCCCAGTGATTGGTCAATATAGCAACGGCACCATCACCTTCTCCGACATGCCCGACGTCTATTCGTCGTTTTATGCTATGAATTGGCAAGACTTAAATGCCGATGGTAAACTCGATGCGGTATTTGGCACCTACGATACCGAACAACTCCAAAACCAAGGTTTAATTTTTAATGAACGTGGCGGCGGCGGAGTATTTGTGTATTATCGTACCAGTGATGGATATCGTGGCGAACGACTCAATCAGCAGGCCGATGCCTTGGCGATTGCCTTCCCCGATATCAACCATGATGGCGTAAAAGACATTTTGGTAGGGAATGACTTTAATCGGCGTGATATGGCATGGCTGGCATCACCAACGGGCTGGCAAAGTGTCGAACCGTTTTGGCAAACCACCGAAAACACCATGAGCATCGATGTGGCTGATGTATTTAATACCGGCACGAATGCGATTTTTGCCACCGACATGAAGCCCTATGACCAAGATGTCAAAACCATGGCGGAATGGCTCCCCGCCATGAAAAAACTCACCCGCCCGCTGACTGCCGATGACCCCCAATTCACCGAAAACACCCTCCAGGTCTGGCAATATAATCGCTGGCAGAATCAAGCCTACAACTTGCAAATCGATGCAAGTGGCTGGAGCTGGTCAGGCAAGTTTGGTGACCTCGATAATGACGGCTGGCAAGATTTGTATGTGGTCAACGGCATGGTTGCCAAAGATTTACTCAGCTACCTCCCCAAAAACCAAATCGATGAACCCGACATGCTGTTTGTCAATCACGCCGGTCAATCATTCACTCGTGAAGATTGGGGACTGAGTGACAGCGGCAGCGGGCGCGCCATGACCATGGTTGACCTCAATCATGACGGTCGACTTGATGTGGTAGTGAACCCGATGGACGGACATGCAGCCATCTATGAAAATCAACGCTGTGCCGGCAATAGCCTTGAATTACGCTTGTCACAACCGAATCACCCCAACCCCACCGCCATTGGTGCCAATGTACGCATCACCGCAACAGGACTGAACATGATGCGAGATGTACGCGCCGCATCTGGATATCTCTCTGGAGAAGGGGCTACTATTCACTTTGGCATTGGGAGCGCAACCACGGTAAGCAATATCAAAATCACCTGGCCAGATGGGGCTATTTCACACATCGATAGCATACCGGGCAACACACTCACCACCATTACACGAACGGAGTAGACAATGAATGGATCATTTGTCGAAATAATTATCGAATATTTCAATCATTTGTTTCGCATCCGGCAAACCCAATTCGCTAGCACGCAGGGTATCGTCACCCCAATGCGTCTCCGTACGATTTTTGACCTGCGTCAAGAATGGATATTGGTGATTTTAGGCGTGATTGTCGGTGGGTTACTCGGGTTTTTGGCATATATCAACAAATACCCTGCCTGGATTCAAGCTGCCTGCGTGATTGCCGGCTTGCTTCCCGCGTATAGCAAACATGTAGTAGATATTTATGTCAAGCATGGATGGTGGAGTGCCACACTCACGATGCTGGTAGCCGCCCAAAGCTTCCACGGCGTCGAGCATTTAGTGCAGTGGGTGCAATATCACATATTGCGCTGGCCATTTTTTAAAGCCAGTGGGATTATATCGGCGGCCAACGCTGAGTGGGTGCACTTTGGCTGGAATTGGATGGTACTTGTCATCATGATTGTCTTGGTCATCGGTGGGTTGCGCAACCCGTTTGCCTATCTGATGCTGGCCTGGACGATTGCCCATACCGCCGAGCACACCTATTTGATGTGGCGTTATTTACAGGCGTTGCAAGAGCTCGCCGCTCTCGGCATGCCCGAAGTATCGGCCCAAGGCTTACCTGGATTCTTTGGGCGCGATGGCTGGATAGCCACCAGTGAAGCGACGCGTAATTCGTTTGTCTGTCGCTTACCGGGGTTTACCACCGCAGTGCGCCTCGATGTGCATTTTTGGTGGAATGTCGGCGAGACAGTCTTGTTGATACTCGCAACAGAAACAACCCTGCGCCAACGCAATCGTACCAGCACAAATTAATTATCGGTGGTAGTTTGGTATAATGGTTCACACCGATAAAAAAAGGTATGGCAATGGGATTCGCATCTTCACAACGCAAAAATTGGCTGTGGCAACGCTTTGACCGCGAAGACGTGTTGAGCAAATTTGTCATGAGTTGGCTCAGTATTGTTGCAACATTTACCCCCGTGTTACTCTTGTACAACGGCTATCAACAAGGTTTTGCGTGGGGGATTTTGGCAGGAGCACTGATGTGTAGCGCCGGCAGCGTCTACCTTGTGCGCCAAATCACCCACAACAACCCGGCACCGTTTTTTGTGGGATTAACAGTACTTGCACTTGCGTATTGGCTGATAGCTATGGCAAGTTGGGGCATTGAATCGACTGTCGCCGCCTATTGGCCCGCACTGTGTGCCGGTATTGCCGCAATCGGGATTATTGTGGTGATTGCCATCATATGGGTGCCACGCCACGAAAACGGCGAAAATGCCGCATCACTCACCCCCCTTGAAATCCTCGGCGTGGTGCTATTGTCGATTTCCGCCCTTGCCGTACGCGTCTATGCTATCGAACAAATCCCCGTTGCCCGAAATATTGAAGCGAGCTATAGTCTCGAAGCACTCCGTACATTGGCAGGGGGAGCAAACAACCCCATTGCTATCGGTCTGGGCGATACAGCACTGTTGTATAGCATGCTTCAAGGTGCGAGTATGCAACTGTTTGGCACCAATCTTGCCGGCGGTCGCATCATTACCGCCCTGATGGGGAGTGGCACCATCGTCATGCTCTATTTTGCCACGCGTCTTTTTTTTGATCGGCGCACCGCATGGCTAACAGCGTTAGCGCTCCTCGCCATGGGGATACATCTCGAATTTAGCCGTACTGGGTTAATCTATTTATTTGACAGCTTGTTGCTAAGCAGTGTGCTCGCGATGCTGGCCTATGGCTGGGAAACAGGTCAACGCCGGTTTTATGTCTTTGCAGGCATCGCACTCGGACTGTGTCAATATGCCTATCACACTGGCAAAATCATCCCCATCATCTTTGCACTTTGGCTGGTACTCGTGGCCATCCAAAATTGGGAATTAATCCAAGGTCGGTTGTCACAGCTCACTTTGATGTGGAGCATCAGCCTGCTCGTTGCACTCCCGTTCTGGTGGAGCATTGCCACCCATTGGGAACATCTGTCGAGCGCCATCATGAGTGTCAGTCTGTTTGCAAGTGCAGACGGTGGGGCTACCCGTTGGATTGATCTGATTGCCGAATCTACCAAACAACCACTCTGGCTACAACTCCTGATTCAATTTCGCGATGCAGCTGCTGCCTTTGTGGTTGTACCACTACGCGACGGCTATGATACCGGCAGCCCACTCCTGATATTACCAAGTGCCGTATTGTTTATCGTCGGCGTGTTGTTGATGTTCCGTGAATATCGCGACCCACGCTATTGGTTGCTATTTATTGGATTATGTAGTGCCGTCGGTGTGGTCGCACTTACAATTGATACGCCCGCAGCCCAACGCATGGTCTATATCACCCCATTTGTGGCAATCGTCATTGGAATTGGGCTGGCCGAATCAGGCAAATGGTTCCGGTTGGAGTGGATTCAAAGTGACTGGAGCATCCCACCGATTGTGGTGCAAATCATTAGCATTGTGGTGGCAATCGCCATTGCCGGGTACGACGGGTACACCTATTTGCAACACAATAGTCTCCGCAATGATTCGCTGGCTGACCAAAGTGCGGCGCAAATCAGTAGCCATATTCATGATTACCCAACGGGAGCGCAGGCCTATTTGTTTACCCAACCAATATTGCGCTATGATCAAAGTGCGCTGATATCATTACAAGCCCCACAAGTAACCGGTATAGATGTCTACCCGCCATTACAAGCACCACCAGCGTGGATTCTCGATGCTCCAATGAATAGTTTTATTTTTAGTCCAGATCGAATTGCAGAATTAGCATTTATCAGACAACAATACCCTGGTGGCAAAGAAACTCGAGCATATCGTGATAACGGTGAAATATTACTGATATTCTATGATGTTTCCGGTGTTTCAACACTTTCGGCACCATAGGCGTATGCTACAATGCCTATAAGGATTGACACGGATATCGTGAAGTTCCTGTAAAGATACGCATGTCAAAGAGGATATTGTATGGCTACGCAATCACCACCAACGTTGTCAATTGTGGCACCCGTCTACGACGAAGAAATCCTCCTTCCGGAGTTTTATCGGCGCATGGTTGCAGCCATCGAACCACTAAACGTACCGTTTGAAATCATATTGGTCAATGACGGCTCACACGATAATTCTGGGCAGATTATGGATCAATTACACGCCCAAGACTCGCGTGTCAAAGTAGTGCATTTTTCACGCAACTTTGGCCATCAAATCGCTATCACCGCGGGTACCGACCACGCAACGGGCAAGTGTGTAGCCGTAATTGATTCAGACCTGCAAGACCCACCCGAAGTCATCGCTGACATGTACCAGAAATGGGTTGAGGGGTATCAAGTCGTCTACGGTGTACGCTCAGAGCGCGAAGGCGAGACGGCATTCAAACGAGCCACCGCAAGTCTTTTTTATCGTTTGATTCGCCGCATTACCAACATCAATCTACCCCTTGACACCGGCGACTTCCGCTTGATGGATGCCCGGGTAGTGGCAGCCATGAAGTCGATGCGCGAGCATCATCGCTTTATGCGGGGCTTGTCTGTCTGGGTAGGGTTCAAGCAAACCGGGGTTTCGTATCGTCGCGATGCACGGAAGGCGGGGGTCACCAAATACCCTCTCCGCAAAATGTTGCGCTTTGCCCTCGATGCCATCACGAGTTTTTCGTACTTACCACTCCAACTCGCTACCTATAGCGGATTTGTAATTGCCGGTTTTAGTGTAATTGCTATCATTATTGCAATTATCTTGCGTATCACTGGCAGTGCAATTGCTGGCCAAGCCACAACCTTGGTGAGCGTGTTATTCCTTGGAGGGATCCAACTCATTTTCTTAGGAATTATGGGCGAATATCTCGGCCGCATTTATGATGAAGTGAAACGGCGACCACTCTATATCGTTGCCGAACGACACGGATTAGAGGCACCCCACTTTGAGTGAAATCCCCAAAGAGGCGACATACGGCTCGATTGAAACGACCCGTGGCACCAAACTGCATACCACCAAACCACCCCGCGAAAAAGCCTTCCTTGTCGGTGCAGAATTCACCGGCGGGCGCAGTGCGTGGTCAGCCGAAGACTCATTGGCCGAATTAGCCTTGCTGGTCGATACTGCCGATATCGATGTCGTTGGGCAAATGCACCAACGCCTCAAACACACCTTTGCCCAATACTACATCGGACCTGGCAAAGTAGCAGAGATTGCCGCCCTCAAAGAATCACTCGAGTTTGATTTGGTCGTGTTTGACGAAGAGCTCACCCCTGGCCAAACCCGCAACCTCGAAGAAACACTCGATGTACGAGTGGTCGATCGTACCACCATCATCCTCGATATTTTTGCCCGCCATGCCCGCACCCGCGAAGGGCGCATCCAAGTCGAATTAGCTCAATACAAATACCTGCTCCCCCGCTTACGTCGACAATGGACCCACCTCGAACGTCAAGCCGGTGGTGGCGGTGGCTCTGCCGGTGGCGTGGTCGGTTTGCGCGGACCAGGTGAGACCCAGCTTGAAGTCGACCGCCGCTTGGTCAACAAACGAATTACCGTGCTCGAGCAACACATCAAAGAAATTCACACCCAACGCGAAGTGTACCGCGAACGGCGCCGTGACACCGGCATCCAAGTGGTGGCCATCGTCGGCTACACTAACGCCGGCAAATCGACATTACTCAATGCCATGGCGAACTCTGCAGTGCGTGCCGAAGACCGTTTGTTTGCCACACTCGACCCCACCACTCGTCAAGTCACTACTCCCGGTGGTACGCATTATTTGCTGACTGATACCGTCGGTTTCATCCAAAAACTCCCCACCGAATTGGTGGTGGCATTCCGTGCCACACTCGAAGAAATCGCTGATGCCGATTTGATTTTGCATGTACTCGACATTACCCATACCAATGCCGAACAACAAACCCAAACGGTCAACGAAACCCTCAAACAACTCGAAGTCGGAGACACACCAGTTTTGACCGTCCTCAACAAAATCGACAAATTGAATGGGGTCGACCAAAACGAAGTCGCTGGCATGGCAGAGGCACTCGGGTTGCCCAACGATTTTGTCGCAGTATCAGCCCAAAACGGCTGGGGTATCGAAGTACTTGCGGCGCGCATCGAACAAATGCTCAAACAAGAGATGATTGAACTCCGAGCCTATATTCCGTATCGGCGCACTGATTTGATGCATTTGTGGCGACAACGTGGGGTTATTAGTAGTGAAGAATACGACGGTGATGGCGCGATTGTCGAAGGCCGTATCCCCCAAGCATTGGTACATATCATACGGAGCGCAACCAAATCGTGAACGAACACGGCGAACTTCCCGTTGCAACAAAACGGAGCAATTACCTCAAAGGGGTACTCAACGGCACTATTTTTACACTCGGTGAAGCTGCCAGCAACCCTGGATTAGTCCTGACATTGTTGGTACGTCAACTGGGTGGTTCGTTGACGTTGATTAGTTTGTTGCCGGTTATCCAGAGTACCGGGTATTTGTTACCCCAACTCATCGTGGGAGGGCATGTGCAAGCATTGCCCTACAAACTCCCTACCTATCGCTTATTTGCGCTCCTACGCCTGATTGCCCAATTTACATTGATTATTGCGTGCTATGTAGCCGAGATGGTCGACCCGACCATTGCCTTGACTGGTATTTTGGTCAGTTATGCCTTATTTTGTATTGGTGGCGGTGTTACCACCCTCAGCTTCCAAGATGTCGTCGCCAAAATCGTCCAACCCAATCAGCGCGGACGGTTTTTTGGGTTACGCCAATTATCGGGAGGATTGTTGGCGTTTGCGGTGGGTGGTACGTTTGTGCGCTGGATGTTGAGCGACAGTTCACCGATTGCCTTCCCGATGAACTTTGCGGCGAT
>DBCF01000128.1 GCA_002292925.1 Roseiflexaceae bacterium UBA965
CTCATCGATTGGGTCAACGGTGGTCCACCCCCCATCGCCAGCGCCCAGCATGCCCGCCATGTCATCGAAATCATCGAAGCAGGCTTTGCTGCCGCCACCACAGGCCAAACCCAAACTCTAACCACCACCTTCTAAGTAGCAACGAAAGTAGGTTTTTATGTCAATTGTACGAATCGGCGTCGTCGGCGCCGGCAGTGTGGCCCAACGGGGTATTTTGCCCCACCTCAGTCAATCAGATCTCGGCGACCGCCTCGCCCTCACCGCCATTTGTGACCCGGCGCCAGGGCGGGCTGATGCCGCCGCCGAAAAATTCGGCATCCCCCAACAATTCACCGACTATGCCGATTTTTTGGCCAACGCCGATGTCGACCTCGTGATTTTGGCCACACCCATCGGCATGCATTACGCCCAAGGACGGGCAGCGATTTTGGCGGGTAAGCATGTGCATTTCAACAAAACCATGACCACCACTAGTGCCGAAGCGACTGATTTGATTAATTTGGCCGCAGAACGTGGCGTCAAAATCGTCGCCTCGCCTGGTGAAATGAACCGCCCCCACAATCAAGCCATCCGCAAAATGATTCAATCTGGCGCAATTGGGGATTTGTGTTGGGCGGTGTGTGGCGCATCGTTTGGGCGCTACCACGAAAACGAAGAATTCCGCCAAGGCAACGATCCGCTCTCAAACATCGACCCGTCGTGGTACTACCGCAAACCGGGTGGTGGCCCATTGTATGACATGACGGTCTATGCCTTGCACGGGCTCACCGGCATCCTCGGCCCTGCCAAGCGCGTCACCGCCATGTCGGGAGTACGCATGCCCATGCGCGAATTCCGCGGACAGATGGTGCCGTGTGATGCCGACGACAATACATTAATCTTGATTGACTTTGGCAACAATGTCTTTGCGATGGCCTATGGCACACCGGCAGGGAGCATCAGCGAGGGCTTTAGTGGCAGTTATTTTGGCACCAAAGGCCAAATCGTCGGGCTCAAACTCAACGGTGAATTGTTTGACTACCCCGGCAGTGATCAAGCCGACAGCCACCCCCATGGGCGTTGGGCGGGCAATCAGTGGATTTTGCCACACGTGACAGCAGCCCACCAGCAAATTGATGAGCATCACGTCTACGAAGACATCATGCAACTGGTTGATTGGGTACGGACAGGGACGCCAGCAGTGGCAAGTGCCGAACATGCCCGGCATGTGATTGAAATCATCGAAGCAGGCTTGCGGGCTGCTGAAACAGGTCAGACCCAACTCTTGACAACGACGTTTTAAACGTGCATTGCATTGGCATTATTCAGTGTATTTGCACACACGACATGCATTCTTTGTGATAAAATAAACGAAGACGTATTGCGATGAAGTTGGATCACGGTGTGCAATGACATATTTGGCACAAATGTGGACATTACGCCGTGATACATCTGATTCATACGCCGGATGCGTATGAGAGTCACAGGGACATGAAAACCATAACCCACCGCTCGCGCGGAAACTCGCGAGGAGTGAATACGGATGCATGTCAATTCAGAGTGTAGAAAGGTACCAGATGGCTCAGGTATTTAATCGGCGGACGAATAAGATCGTTCGGTTGAGTATCTTTGTTGGTATCCCGTTAGTACTAATCATGCTGTCATCAGCATGGTGGTACTACACGCGATCCGACTGGATACGCGACGTGGGGCCTGCGAACGCCAAAGTACAACCCGGTGGTGGCTTTAGTCATCAACTGCATGTGGGTGGGCTCAAAATGGATTGTCGCTACTGCCACACCGGCGTAGAGCTTTCGAGTTCAGCCAACATCCCCCCCATCGAGACATGTATGGGTTGTCACTCGCAAGTATTGACCAAAAGCACCAAGCTCGAATTCATCCGCAGCAGTTATGAGACGGATGTATCTGTGCAGTGGAACAAGGTGCACGACTTGCCCAAGTTTGTTTATTTCAATCACAGCATCCACGTAGCCAAGGGTGTAGGTTGCTCGACGTGCCACGGCAATCTCGCTACCATGCCTGTTGTCTACAAGACGCAAGCGTTGTATATGAGTTGGTGTCTGAATTGTCACCGTAACCCAGAGCAATTTTTGCGCCCCGAGTCCGAAATATTTAATCCGGCATGGCAACCACCGGCGGATCAAATCGCCCAGGGGCTCATTTTGAAGCAAAAATACAACATTCGTAGCAAGCTTCAACTGACCAACTGTTCGATTTGCCACCGATAGAGCGAGACGAAGCACAAATGAGCAAAGAATCACTCGATACTCAGGGAACCAGTGGGCGTAGCTACTGGCGGAGCCTAGAGGAATTATCCCAGACGGCAGAGTTCCGGGCACGACTCGATCGCGAGTTCCCCCGTGAAGCCGCCGAAATGCGCGACCCGGTGAGTCGCCGTTCGTTCCTCAAATTGATGGGTGCCTCAATGGCGCTGTCAAGCCTCGTCGGCTGTCAGTTTGCCCTCAAGCAACCCCAAGAAAAAATCGTCCCCTACGTACGGCAACCTGAGCAAGTCATCCCCGGTCGTCCGCTCTACTTCGCCACCAGCATGGCTGTCCAAGGCTATGGCATCGGTTTGTTGGCCGAAAGCCACGAGGGGCGCCCCACCAAAGTCGACGGCAACCCTGACCACCCAGCCAGCCTCGGCTCGAGCGACGCGTGGATCCAGGCATCGGTATTGACCATGTACGATCCCGACCGTTCACAACAAGTCCTCAATGCCGGCAAACCCGCCACCTGGGCTGATGCCAATGCGGCCATCGCCAGCGCTGCCAAGGCAGCTGCTGATGGCTTGCGCATCATCAGCGAGCCCACCAGCTCACCCAGCGTCGTAGCCGCCATTGCCGGGTTGAGTGGCGCCAAATGGTACCAGTACGACGCCTTGAGCAACGACAACGTTGCCAACGGTGCCACACTGGCATTTGACCGTGCCGTCAACACCATCTATGCCTTTGATAAGGCTACCGTCGTGGTTGCACTCGATAGCGATTTCACCCACGGCTCACCCACGTCAATCCGCTATAGCCGCGATTTTGCCAGCACGCGTCGCCTCGAAAGCGATACGCCGACCATGAGTCGCTTGTATGTAGCCGAGCCCACCCCCAGCAATACCGGCACCATGGCCGACCACCGCTTGCCCGTCAAGGCTGGCGATATCGCTCCCATGGCCCAGGCCATTGCTGCCGCCCTCGGCGTGGCAGGCGTCACCGCCCCCACCTTGAGCGAAGCAGTCAGCAAGTGGGTCACAGTAGCAGTTGCTGACCTCAAAGCTGCCGCAGGCACGTCGATTGTGATTGCTGGCGAATCTCAGCCCGCAGCAGTGCATGCCCTCGTGCATGCCATCAATGCCAGCTTGAGCAATGTCGGCAAGACCGTCAATTATACCGAAGCAGTGATTAGCGGACCAACAGGTAGCGCATCACTCAAGGCATTGGTTGACGAAATCAACGCCGGCGCCGTCAAAATGCTGGTCATTGCTGATGCCAACATCGCCTACAACGCCCCCGCAGATATCAACGTCGCCGAAGCACTCAAAAAAGTCCCCACCGTGGTACATTTGGGGCTCTACAACGACGAAACTGCGGCCTTGGCCAATTGGCATATCAATGGCGCCCACTACCTCGAAAGCTGGGGCGATTTGCGGGCCTTTGACGGCACCGTGTCACTCCAACAACCATTGATTGCCCCCCTGTACGACGGCAAAACCTTCCTCGAAGTCGTTGGAGCACTGGCAGGCAATGCCACCGCAACAGCCTATGAGCTGGTAACGGCGTATTGGCAGTCAGTCCAAGGCACCAAAGACTACGCCTTTGACAAACAATGGCAGATTTCGTTGCATGATGGTACTGTCGCTCAGACCACAGCTGCCACCATCAATCTCACTGCCAAAGTAGGCGGCGAAATCCCTGCAAGTGGCACCGGCCTCGAGCTTATCTTCCGCCCTGACCCTTCGTTGCGCGATGGTTCGGCCGCCAACAACGGCTGGTTGCAAGAAGTGCCCAAGCCGATTACCAAGTTGGTGTGGGACAACACGGCGCAGATGAGCCTCGCCACCGCCCAAAAACTCGGCGTCAAAAACGAAGATGTCTTGGAATTGACCTACCAAGGGCGGAGCGTCAAAGCTCCAGCCTATGTCGTAGCCGGTCAAGTCGATGACACCATCGTGGTACACCTCGGGTTTGGACGGACACAAGCAGGCAAGGTTGGCACCGCTGTCGGCTTTAATTCTTATGCGTTGCGTGGCACCGAGACGATGTGGTTCGGCAACGGTGTCGAAGTCAAAAACACCGGCGTCAACTATACCCTCGCCAGCACCCAAGAGCACTTCAATCTCGAAGGGCGCGACGAAGATATTTATCACGTCAATACATTAGCCAAACTCATCGAAGAAAAAGCGCACGGCAAAGAGAAGCACAAGAAGCACGAAATCTTCTCGCTCTTCCCGGCCTACGACTATTCCAAAGGCTACCAATGGGGTATGTCAATCGACTTGAACGCCTGTAACGGCTGTAATGCCTGTGTCGTAGCGTGCCAAGCCGAAAACAACATCCCAGTGGTTGGTAAAGATCAGATTTGGCGCGGACGCGAAATGCAGTGGATTCGTATCGATACCTACTTCGCTGGCGACCCCACCAACCCGTCCATCTACCAAGAGCCCGTTGCCTGTATGCAATGTGAAAATGCCCCGTGCGAAATCGTCTGCCCAGTGGCTGCCACCGTGCACGACGAAGAAGGTATCAACAACATGGTGTACAACCGTTGTGTCGGTACCAAGTACTGCTCAAATAACTGCCCATACAAAGTACGCCGGTTTAACTTCTTCCAATATGCCGACGAAGAAACACCCTCACTCAAGTTGCAACGCAACCCAGACGTGACCGTGCGTGTTCGTGGTGTGATGGAAAAGTGCAACTACTGCTTACAACGCATCAACGAATCCCGCATCGACGCCGACCGCGAGAATCGCGAAATCAAAGACGGCGAAGTCATCACCGCTTGTCAGCAAGCCTGCCCATCACAGGCAATTGTCTTCGGCAACATCAACGACAAGTCGTCACGGGTTGCCAAACTCAAAGAGCTCGAAACCAAGTTCACCGTGCTTGATTCACTCAACACCAAGCCACGCACCAGCTACATGACAAAGCTGACGAACCCAAATATCGAGCTCAGCGGAAAAATGGAGTAGCAGATGCAAACATCGCAACCGCTTAAACCACCCGTTGTTGAAACATACGACGAATTATTGGGACCAGGCGAGACCTATTCGTCCGTTACGGCACGAATCGGTGACATCGTCCTCTACCCAGTCCTCAAAACGCCATGGGGCTGGATTGGTGGCTTTGTGGCCGCTGGTCTATTGCTCATGTTGTATCTCTACTCATTAGCCACGCTGTTTACTGTCGGTATCGGTATTTGGGGTATCAACATCCCAGTTGCCTGGGGCTTTGACATCATCAACTTTGTGTGGTGGATTGGTATCGGTCACGCCGGCACATTGATTTCGGCCGTATTGTTGTTGTTCCGCCAAGACTGGCGTACCTCGATCAATCGCGCTGCCGAAGCGATGACGATTTTTGCTGTGGCGTGTGCAGGTATCTACCCGCTCATCCACACTGGTCGGCCATGGTTGGACTATTGGTTCTTGCCCTACCCCAGCACCTTGGGTATGTGGCCACAGTTCCGAAGCCCACTCGAATGGGACGTATTCGCCATTTCAACCTATGCCACGGTATCGGTATTGTTTTGGTTCATCGGGCTCATTCCCGACTTGGCGACCTTGCGTGACCGCGCCCAACACCCCATCCCGAAACTCTTTTATGGGTTGTTATCGTTAGGGTGGCGTGGGGCCGCCAAGCACTGGCAGCGCTACGAAAAAGCCTCGCTGATTTTGGCAGGGCTTTCGACGCCGTTGGTATTGTCGGTACACTCAATCATTTCGTTCGACTTTGCCGTGGCACAGCTCCCCGGCTGGCACGTCACCGTCTTCCCGCCATACTTCGTGGCCGGCGCCGTCTATTGTGGTTTCGCCATGGTAATTGTGTTGATGATTCCCATCCGTCGTTGGTTTGGGTTGCACAGCTTGATTACGATGCGGCACTTCGATGTGATGAGCAAAGTCATGTTGGCATCAGGGTTGATTGTGACCTACGGCTACTTCGGTGAAATCTTCTACTCATGGTATTCGGGCAGCATTTATGAGTACTTCTTGATTGTCAACCGTATAGCAGGTCCATGGGCATGGTCGTATTGGGCATTGATTCTTTTCAATGTACTCATTCCACAGGTGTTGTGGTTCAAGCGCTATCGCACCAACTTGCCGGTGCTATTCTTTGTGTCGATGTGTATCAACATCGGTATGTGGTTTGAGCGCTGGGTCATCATCGTACTGAGCTTGACCCGCGACTTCTTGCCCACATCATGGGGCGTTTATACGCCGACATTCTACGACTGGGCTACGTACATTGGTTCATTCGGGTTGTTCTTTATTCTCTTCTTCTTGTTCATCCGCTTGTTGCCAATGGTTGCGATTTTCGAAGTCCGCGACTTGGTACACAAGACCGCCCAAAAGGCACACGACAAAGAAGACCATGGACACGCTGGTGCGTAACGGTGCAGTGATGGTTGCATCACGCAATGGTCAATGAGAGGTTTGCATGTTCAAACGCAAGTCAAACGCAGCAGAAGCCGCACCCACCGCACCAGCCACCTATGGCATGATGGCGGAGTTTAGCGGCACCGATGAAATCATCGCTGCAGCAGAATCAGTACGCGCCGCGGGTTATACCCTCGTCGAAGCGTACACCCACATCCCCGTGCATGGACTCGACGACGCATTGGGACACAAGCCGACACGACTACCTTGGCTCGTGCTTGCCGGTGGCATCACCGGAGCGAGCGGGTTGTTCGGGTTCATGACCTGGGTCAATCTCGTCGATTACCCGATGAATATCGGCGGTCGTCCGAACTTTAGTTGGCCGGCATTTGTGCCAATCACATTTGAAGGCATGGTGCTCTTTTCGGCATTTGCTGCCGTATTTGGGCTCATCTTGATTTGTGGTTTCCCATTGCCCTACCACCCCGTCTTCAACGCTCCTGGCTTTGAACGGGCATCATTAAACGGCTTCTTTTTGTGTATCGAAGCCAAAGATCCGCAATACGATGCGGCCAAAGCCTCTAGTCTTCTCACGAAACTAGGCGCCACGGCAGTGCACGAGTTCAGTGAGTGAGAAGCATATGCAACTATCAATGACTTCACTCCGACGTATCGTGGCCCGCGTCATGTTGTTAGGTGTGTTTGGTTTGGCGATTTCGGCATGTCACCTCGACATGTACGACCAACCCAAATACACGCCACTCGCTGCTAGTGATTTCTTCAAAGACGGGGCATCAGCACGGCGCTTGGTCGATGGTACGGTGTCACGCACCGGCCTCAAAATCGACGAGCGTACCACTGGGCGCGTCGGCGGTGATCCGGCAGGCGAATACGTCACCACCAACCCGATTTCGATTAATGAAGGGGTGTTGGCACGTGGAGAAGAACGCTACAAGATTTACTGCGCATCGTGCCACGGAGCCAATGGTAATGGCAAAGGAATCGTGGCCGGACCATACGCACAAGGCCCACTCAAGGTTAAGCCGCCAGCGTTGTTTTATGTAGAGCAACTTCGTGCTGATCTCCAAAAAGCTCCTGATGGCTACTACTTCGATATCATTTCTCACGGCAAGCAAAACGCCCAAGGTGAGTACTCGATGTGGCCAGCAGCTTCACGCATCCAAAACGTCGACGACCGCTGGGCCATCATTGCATACATCCGTGAAATGCAAAAGAACCCACCAGCACAAAAGTAAGTGTGAGTGCACGGCGTAGCGCGCCTACGCCGTGCCTTCGGTAAGGACATAACCGTGGCAGAACAGACTGACAACATGCACCAAACCCTGAGTGCGATTCAGCGGCGTGCAACCATCGTCGGCGGCGCCGCCCTCGCACTTACGGTCGTGGGGATTGCGGTAAGCTCGACCAGCCAGGTATTGCAATCATACCTGTTTGCGTTCCTTTTCTTTTTTGGGGTATCTGCGGGCAGCTTCTTTTTGCTGACACTGCAACATCTTACCAGTGGCGTCTGGGGCTTGATGATTCGACGATTCACCGAAGCCAGCACCCTGGTAATTCCGTGGATGGGACTCTTTTTCTTGCCCATCGCTGCCGGCGTCGGAGTATTGTATGAGTGGACCCACCCCGAAGTCATCGCTGAAGAAGCGGTGGTAGCGGCCAAAGTTCCCTACCTCAACGTCCCCTTCTTTCTGGCACGCACGGTAATCTACTTTGTGGTGTGGATTTGGTTGGTACGTCGCTTGCGCCGTCAATCAATCGCCCAAGACAACGCCCCCAAGTCAGAATCAATTTCGTGGCGTGACAAATTGGCGGTCACTAGTGGACCTGGCCTCGCCGCACACATCATGTTGTGGACGCTTGCCGCCACCGACTGGGGAATGTCGCTCGAGCCAGCCTGGGCGTCTTCGATGTATCCTGTGGGCTGGATGGTCGGTCAAGTACTCACCAACTTCGCCATCTGGATTATCGTGCTGTGGTTGTTCACCCGCAACAACTTCCTTGGCTACGATATCCCCGTTGATCGCCTGCACGATTTGGGCAAATTCACTTTTGCCTTTACCGTGCTCTGGACCTACCTCAACTTCTCACAATACCTGATTATTTGGTCGGGTAATGTGCCAGAATTTACCCCGTGGTACTACTACCGCAGCAATGGTGGCTGGCAATATGTGTCGATTGCCTTGATTTTTGGGCACTTCTTCTTGCCGTTCTTCTTGTTGCTTTCACGCCACACCAAACGCAACTTTGGCGTGGTGGCACGTATCGCCATGTGGATTGTCGCCATTGAAGTCCTGTATGTCTTTTGGTTGATCAACCCCGCCTTCCACCACGACGCCATCCAGATGCACTGGACGCACGTCACCGCCTTTGTAGGCGTCGGTGGCTTGTGGATTAGCCTGTTCTTGCGCTACCTCAAGCAACTGCCCATTTTGCCACCCAACGATCATCGCATCCCCGAGCTCGAAGCACAGCTCAATGATCATGGCCATGGCCATTCGGCACCAGTAAGTCACTAGCCCATAGCTCGTAGAACCCCCCACTGCGGTACGCCGTGGTGGGGGGTTTTTGTGTGTGAATCCTTATGAATTGCTCATCTGCGCTTCATCAAGACCTGCGATGATGTACTCATACCGATGAGCGATTAACTCATCTCCCCAGCGCCGATGCCCCACTATCCTCATACATCCCCTATCCTCCCCTAACCCCTCCAAGCCAAACGGCGACAACTTGGAGGGGTTACCTCTTGAAGTTTGAAGTTTGAAGTTTGAAGTTTGAAGTTTGAAGTTTGAAGTTTGAAGTTTGAAGTTTGAAGTATTAAATACTATAGATCAACACCGCAAATCAAATAAATAGTCCTACAAAATTTTGGTCTTTTCTTTGCAAAAATATCTAAAAAACCATCTATTCTGTAAATTTTTTACACTATACAATACGTGTTTTTGTAGTTTTATCATAAAACTACACAATATATACACATCATTTACTCCTTTTCTACACCACCCCAAAAAGCCCTTGCGTAGTACAGAGAAGTTGCTACACTTGGCATATCCAAATTGGAATCAATCATTTTGCCACCGCACCGTGCAACCTAGGGCATCGGCCGCCGGTACAGGATTCGCTAGGCGTGCACTACAGACAGTGTCGTCTTTGCAGTGAGAGGGTTTGTCGTGAATTATCTGTATTTACTCTTTGCCGTAGTACATCTCGCCGTTGGTGGTTTAGTCGTCCAAGCTGCTGCCAAACAAAAAAGCCTTGGTCTGTGGCTGCTCGCATTAGTCAGCGTCGGCTTGGCATACGATAATGCCATTCTTGGGATTGGTGAAATCATGGGTGCCGGCGACACATTGTTGCAACTCAACATCGTACGGTTTGCACTGCATGCATTCGCAACCCCACTCATGATGATGGCAGGGTTGACCTTGGCCCGCAACGCCAGTGTCAACTGGACATGGCGCCGCAGTATGTCGATTTTGGTCTATACCACCACGTTGAGCTGCATTGCCTATGGTGTCAACGAATACTTGACCGGTGCCGAATTCAAAATTGCTGATTCTGGCGTCATGCGCTATGTGTTGGCCGAATCGAATGGTCCACCGTTAGCCGCGATCACCACAATGACCTTTTTGATTGCCTTTGGTATTGCCCTCTACATCCAAGAGCGCTCATGGTGGTTGCTGGCCGGCGCCTTGGCGATGTTTGCCTGTGCCACCTTCCAGCTCGGTATCATCGCAAACTTGGGTGAAGTGCTGTTGATGGTAAGCTTCCTTGCCACAGCCCAAAAGTTCACCTACATCAACCGCGCTGGCTACTTGGCCGCAGTCGCAGCCATGAACCCCGAAGAGCGCGCCACTCAAGCCGAAGCGCAACGTGGTCGCAAGCGCAAATCAGCCATCTGGAATCGTGGCTTGGCCTGGGTGATTTTTATTACCTTGACCATCGACACCATTGCCTACTATGGCAGCAATTTCGGTGACAAAGCAGTCTATGCAGCCGCCAAGCTCGCCAAAAGCAGCGAATACATGACGCACATCTATGCCAGCAACATCTACTTGATGCTCTTCTTTGTGCATGCAGTGGCTAGTTTGTACTTTTATGGTATCCCCCGCTTACGCGCCAATATCCGTGCCATCCACGTCTATATCGGCTACGGCGTGTTTATTTTCACCATGGTAAGTCAATCGCTAATCGGCATGGAACCAATACACATGATTACCTATGTGATTAACTGGGCCTTTATCGCCGCCCATATCGTACTGAGCTTCCGGTTTATGTTGCAACGGGTGCGGCGCGCCAATGTCGACCCTATGCTCGAGCTGACCGTCAGCCCTCATTTGCGTGAGCCAATCGCCAAGTAATTCGATTATCATTCTCCTACAAAAAACATCCCGCTGGTCACGACATTGTGACCAGCGGGATGTTTGTGGGACTAGGGCTAATTGAGGTTGTCAGGAGTGGTGTGCAGGATGCGTCGGCGTGACGCCATGTCCATTACCGCCAACAACGTATCAGTGTCGAGTGAGGATGCTTCGGCTTGCATCTGCAAGCGCGTGTGCGAACCTTGAATGCCCATTTGCTTCAGTATTTGTTGGGCTTCGGGGATCTGCGTCATAATTTCGTCGCCGAATGATTGCTCATGTTGCGCGTGGTCCATCTTGGCCTCCTTGCCAATCAGGTAATTACTAATCCACCAATACTATAGCATAGTATTTGGATAAATCAACCAAAATAACCCGATTTTGTTTGTACAAAGTATACAAATTACTAACGTAACCGAGCCAAGAAACAAATCCAGGCGGTATTTTGAGCGAGACGCACTAGATGTACGGTAAGGAAATGATGCAGGAGGGCTACACGTACGGTGCGAGACGTGTAGGGTGGGGCATTATTTTTCACAATCAACACCATAAAAACAGTGAAAACAACCGGGCTATTTATTTGCCGAAAGCGGGTAATCGTGCTAGGATAGCACAGCAAATGTCACACGTGGGAGTACAAACAGATGAGTATTTTGGTCGACCGCAACACGCGGCTCGTAGTGCAGGGTATCACCGGTCGCGAGGGTGAATTCCACACCCGACAAATGATGGCATACGGCACGAACGTGGTAGCAGGCGTTACCCCGGGGCGGGCTGGGCAAAAGGCCATCGACGGTCAAGTTCCAATTTATAATAGTGTGGCCGATGCCGTGCGCGAGCAAGCAGCCAATACGTCGATTATCTACGTACCGGCACCGTTTGCCCCTGACGCCATCCGCGAATCAGCGGCTGCCGGCATCAAGTTGATTGTCTGTATCACCGAAGGCATCCCCGCCAACGACATGGTCAGCACCTACGCCTTTGTGCAAGAGTGTGGCGCACGCTTGATTGGGCCCAACTGCCCCGGCTTGTTGACCCCTGGTCAAGCCAAAGTGGGGATTATCCCCGGCAATATTGCCACCCCCGGCCCCGTCGGCGTCGTGTCAAAGAGCGGTACGCTGACCTACGAAGCCGTCGATGCATTGACCCGTATCGGGTTGGGACAGAGCACAATTGTGGGCATCGGTGGTGATCCGATTATCGGCACCAACTACATCGATGTACTTACCCAATTCCAAGCAGACCCCGACACCAAAGCCATCGTGTTGATTGGTGAAATCGGTGGCAATGCCGAACAAGACGCTGCCCGCTTCATCGGTAAGTATGTCACCAAACCAGTGGTCGGCTTTATTGCCGGTCGGACCGCTCCTGAAGGCAAGCGCATGGGCCACGCCGGTGCGATTATCTCAGGGGGCGAAGGCACAGCCCAAGAAAAAATCGAAGCGTTGCAGGCCGTCGGTGTGCGCGTCGCTGAATTGCCCACTGATATCGCACGCTTAGTCAAAGAAGCAATGGAAGCATAAGCGGACACTGCGTGTATACAGACGGCGACACAATAGATGTTGTGTCGCCGTTTTTGTACCAAAAACGACGTTAGTCGATTAAAAGGAATTACGATGAGCCGTTATGTCTATTATGAAGATTATCAAATCGGCACCCAATTCGTGACCCCTGGGCGGACGATTGGCGAAACAGAAGTAAGCATGTTTGCCATGCTTACCGGCGATTTCAATCGTCTGCATACCGATGCCGAATACATGAAAACGTCGGTATTTGGCGAACGGATTGCGCACGGGTTATTGGGACTTGCCATGGTAAATGGGCTCAAATACCGCACCGACCTCGATCCCGATGGGATTATCGCCTTTCTCGGCGTCAACTGGAACTTCACTGCACCAATCAAGTTCAACGACACCATCCACGCCATCTTGACGGTGCACTCGATGCGCCCCACCAAACAGATTGAACGGGGGATTGTGGTATTTGCGGTGCAAGTCATTAATCAGCACGGTGCCGTGGTACAACAGGGTGAGATGACGATGATGATGAAACGCGCACCACAATCAATTGCGTAAGTCCATCATTGTCGAAACGCTCAGCAACAATACGACAAACAACAATAGACCAGTGGGCGAACATATTCGCTCACTGGTCTATTTTGTGAAGCCCTTGATACCTGCTTAATCGAGGTACCCTTGCAGACGATCACCGAAGTGCGGGGCGCGCAATTGACGCAAGGCATCGGCTTCGATTTGGCGGGTACGTTCGCGGGTAATCCCAAATGCAGCGCCTACTTCTTCGAGGGTGCGCCGGCGCCCATCGACCATGCCATAGCGCAACTGCAAAATTGATCGCTCGCGTTCGGGGAGCTCAAGCAGCGCCGTCGCCACATCGGCTTGAAGCATACGGCGGGTGGCGATGTCGTTGGGCGAGTCACTCATTTCGTCGGCAAGCAATTCACCGATATGCCCTTCGCCGTCGCTACTAATCGGTTGCTCTAGTGAAATCGGTTGGGCTGAAGCTTGGAGCAAGCGACGCACCTTGCGGTCAGAAATACCCAACGCCACGGCGATTTCGTCGGATGTGGGTTCACGCGATAACCCTTGCTCAAGCACCCTGGTAGCCCGGCGCATCTGGCTAATGGCGTCGCTCAAGTGGACAGGCAAGCGGATAAGGCGACTTTGCTCGGCAATAGCCCGCGTAACGGCTTGGCGGATCCACCAAGTGGCATAGGTCGAAAAGCGGTTCTTGCGCAGGATGTCGAATTTTTCGACGGCGCGCATCAAGCCAATATTGCCTTCTTGAACGAGGTCCATGAATGACAACGGCCCACCGATGTATTTTTTGGCGACACTGACCACCAAACGTAGGTTGGATTGGATGAGGTGACGACGAGCATCGGCTGCGTCTTCGACCCGACATTGTAGTTTGCGCTTGTCACGGTCGCTCAAATGCGTGACATAGGTAGCTGTTGCCGGCACACAGGCCAGCAACCAATTTGATAAGGCCACAATATCAATGTCAAGGTTTATGGCCACAATTTGGCTAAAAATCACCGGCAATACGGCAATCCGATTGAAATCGGCAAGCAGGCGGAAGCGTTCACGGGTACGAAACAATACGCTATCTTCATCAAACAATGGATATACCATCTGCGTATCGATAATCACTAACCCACTGTTTATGGCACGGACAAGCAAAAGTGGCAAAGTGGCGATTTCACCATTGGCTTTACGCCAGCGGGCCACCCAGTCGGCAATAGACATTGGCTCGCTTTGAGTACGCACCAAATCATCTGCTAACGCATCAGCTGCCGTCGGAAATTGCAATTGCCCCTCTATGGTATCTTTCGGCGTTTGGTAGTGCGGTTGCCCATCAAGCCCCTCATGATGCTCGTTTGGAATCGTGCTTTCATTGACGGTACGCACGGCATACGCCATCAAGACGTCGCGCGCAAACGCGCCGGCCTCAATTCGCTGGGCTAATTCTACTTCTTGGCGGGCATTGAGTAGGGGATCTTGGCCGATTTCGCGCAGATACATTTGCACGGAATCTTCGACAAGCACCGCTTTGGGGTTGGGTTCTTCGATGAAAGCATCAGCAACATCGTCTGTCCATTGCTCATCGGGCTCTGCCACGGGGGTAAACACATGTGGATGGGAGGAATGCATCTGCACAAGCCCCTCGCATTCTGTACATTACTACATATGAAATTTATGTCAACACAAAATGACTTCAAACATGAACGGCAATTGTGGTGCTGTAAATAAATACGCACCACCATACTCTCTGGATGTATTGGGGGGAGGATACGCTAAATATGCCAAACTATGATTTATTTTTATGCGCTACGTCTGTAGCTGACCGCACCGACATTTACCGATTGGGCAATAAAAAATCCCATACAACGGTTGGAAACAACCAGCATGAGATCGTGGTATGGCATTCATGTGCGACGAGTAGCGACAACGTGGAGCCGGTCGCACATGTATGAATAGGGATAGATAAACGAACAGCAGCTTAATAGCGCCGTTGCAACACGTGATTGGTAATCGCCACAAATGCTTCGTAGCTGTCGTTGGCCGCATAGGGCGCCAAATGTGCCAGCCCACGCGCAATACAGGCGTTGGCAACGTCATAAGCCGCATCGATACCACCAGCAGCCTGGATGCGGGCAATCACTTCAGTAACACACTCAGCAGGCACTGGACCATTCACCGCCATACGCAATATGTCACTTGCGTCAACCGACGCTGCCAAAATCAAAGGCAACGTAATCGTGCCTTCACGCAGGTCATTGCCGGCCGGTTTGCCGAGCACTGCTTCGCTTTCGACCATATCGAGGATATCATCGATAATCTGAAATGCTAACCCTAGCTCATAGCCAAATTGGCCAAGCGCCGCTACGGCGGCATCACTGCCACCAGCTACTGCGATCCCCGAGCAACAGGCCGCTTCAAACAACACAGCTGTTTTGTAGCCGATTTTGCGGAAGTACTGGGCTTCGGCTTGGGCGCGCGGCTCGACCATAGTGACGGGATTGAGCTCACCTTCGACCATACAACGTGCCGCATGCACATAAAACCCGATAATGCGCGGATCGGGCTCGTCGGCCAATTCGCGGGCCGCTAAGCCAAACAAAAAGTCACCAAGGGCCAAGGCTACGTCGCGATCCCACGTCATATGCACGGTGGCACGCCCACGGCGCGAGCCGGCATGGTCGACCAAATCATCGTGCACCAACGATGCGGCATGCAATAGCTCGATAGCCACCGCAGGATGCTTGGCGCGATCAAATTGATAGGTGGCTAAACGCGCCGCAAGTAATACCAACATTACTCGCAAGCGTTTGCCGCCTGATTGTACGGTATAGGCACCCGCAGCACGCAACACGGCCGTGCGCGATTCGATACGTGCAATCAACTCTTGCTCGACACGCACCATGTCTTCGTATAAACCGACACGTTGCAAAATATCATTAAGATGGTTGCGCGAAAGGCGCGACGTTGCGCTATTTGAAATGGTCGCCTGTTGCATCGTCACGCCTTCTCCAACCAACGTACTATTAGTCTGTTAACTATATCACAAAGTTTTCATCTGTCAATGCACCACATTTGTACATGCTTTGAAGATGATTTGCAAATGCTACCAGGCGCCGCGGACAACCTCAAGTTTGCTGAGGTGGGCTGCTTCGCTGAGGCTAGCGAGATAGGTCAAATCGCTACCGTATTCGATGACCGAAATACTAGCGTTGGTGACCCAAATTCGATTGATGCCGTCCATGTGCATACCAAGGGCATCAGCAACGAGGATTTTTACGACGACATCGTGGGTCGACACGAGCACAGTCTGATCGGGGTGGGTTTGGATGAGGCGTTCTTTGAAGTCGAGCACGCGTTTGAGGATATCGCTGAAGCTTTCGCCACCGGGCATATGCGAGCGGGTAGGATGCAAGCGCCATTCACGCAGGCCATTGCCGTATTTGGCGATGACTTCATCGACCATCAAGCCAGCCCATTCGCCATGATCGATTTCGATGACGGCGGGCTCAATGACAAAGGGGGTATCAGGATGGAAACGGCGGACTGCTTCGGCGGTCAGTCGAGCTCGTTGAAGTGGACTCGCATAAATCGTATGGAATGATTCGGTGCGCAAGCGCTCGGCAAGGGCATCAGCTTGGCGGACGCCCATTTCGGACAACGGCGCATCAAATTGTCCTTGATAACGACCGATACGATTCCATTCGCTTTCGCCATGACGTACAATGATTAAACGCATATAGTGTGATACCCTATAGCTACAATAATAACTTATGGCATTATACACGACCTCATCACACAACACTATGAACAACACACACAATCAACCACTGATGCCGGCATTACGCCATGCACTGACCGTTGCCGAACCACTAGCACTCATCTTTCATGAACGGAGCGGTGACGCGCAACGATTCCTCACCTTGCTCGACCAGATTCATGATTTGGCAGCCCAATGTACCCAAGCCGGTTTTGATATCGCATCAGAACAGGTGCGGATAATCGCACTCAATTCCCGAGCCTTGCGCGATGCCGAGCGCTTTATGCGGGCCTATGGTAATACCCCCATCCCCCCTGACAGCTACTTTGGGCCGCAATTGCGTGATTTGGCATTACACCGTCAAAAAAATCGGAGCAGGAGTATTGCATCAACCATAGCAGTGATTATGGTAATCATCGGAATAATGGTCTACATTATTTGGACAACACCCGAGAGTGCAAACACGACATTGATTTTGAATGCCGTCATTAGTGACGACCAAGCCAATGCATTGCAGATTGCCCAAGAGCAAGCACGCAAATTCCCCACGGACAGCGAAACACTGGTATGGCTCTCGGTATTGTCTGCGCGCCAAGGTGACCAGCCCGCCGCCCAAGCGGCGTGGCAAAGCGCCATCAAAAACAGTGACGCCCCAGAATCGTTGATTTATCTGCGTGGCAATGATTTGCTTCTCGTCGGAGAATACGACCAAGCAAGTGCCGACGCCACCACCTTGCAAGCCAACCCTACCACCCACCCCGAGGGGTTGTTTTTGGCGGCAGGGGTGGCTGAAGCGCGCGGCGACGTCAAAACCGCCATCGAGCTGATGCGCAAAACCGCTGACGCCGCCGAATCAGCAGGGCGGGCTGAATTTGCGGTGATGGCGCGCATCCGGATGGGTGGGCTGATGCAATATGGCATCCCCAAAAAACCCTAATCGTGGGTTAATCTTCACCAAACAAATCATCGACGGTCATGGTGCGGGCTGGTGTCGGTGGCGGGGAATTTGGGGTGGCTGGTGCCACATAACCGCTCATCATGGCCTGATAAAACAACTCGTCGTAGGGACGAGTGCGGACCACCACCGGCATGGGTACGGCGTGCCCGAGGATCAGACATTGTTGTTTGGAATCAAGCGTCGCGAGGATGGTCCGCAACGCATTGGAGCCACTCACGCCGGTAAAAACCGCATCAATGTCTTTTTCGTCGTTGAGCAAAGCAGTGATACGACTCCCCAATTGGCTCATGACATCGCTGTCAATCGATGACGGGCGTTGGTCGACCACGAGCAATGTGACGCTGTATTTGCGCATTTCGCGGGCAATCGTACCAAAAATCGTCTGTTTGGCTGCAGCCGGGTTCAAAAATTTGTGCGCTTCTTCGATGGTGATAACCAACTGCGTCGGTTTATCGGCCTTATTTTTGCTGGTGAGGTATTTTTCGGTGCGTTCACGCCATTTGGCATGGATTTTGCGCGTAATAATATTGGCAACCAGCATATAGTCGATGGTGTTGTCGAAACGGCCAAATTCGAGTACCACATGATGTTTGGCGAGTAATTCGTCGATCAAGGTATTGATAACCGAGCCATTGGTTTGCTCGGCGACGTAGCCACGACGCTTGAGGCTTTCGAGTTTACGTTTGAGAGCGCTGAGTGAGCCGTAGTGGGTGCCGGTTTCGTCAGCGAATTGCTGGATAGCTTCGGGTGACATGTCGAGCAAAGCTTTGAGCCAACCCTCACCAAAACGATCGGCGATGCGGTAGGCCGATTCGGCGGCGGTGGCGTTGAGGTTGAGTTCGTCTTGGAGGAGCAAAATATCTTCGACTTCGATCTCGTTGAGGCCAATGCGGATTTCTTGGTCGTATTGGGCACCACGGCGGTTAGTAGATTCAGCGTCGAGGGTATAAATCCGCACACTCGGTCCAAAGATTTTGCGCAAGCCTTTGACAAAGCCACCGCCCTCAGACGAGGCGTCACTGGCGTATTCGGAGTGCATATCAAAAATTAAATTGGCGGCCACACCGGCTTTGATGGTGCCGCTGAGCAACAAGCGGGTCAAAAAACTCTTGCCGGTACCGCTTTTGCCAAATACGCCGTTCGAACGTTCGACCAAGCGGGTCAGGTCAATACAGACGGGCACGTCCATGTCGAGGGGGCGGCCGATTTCGAAGTGGGTGGCGTCTTCTTGGCCAAATACGCGGGTGAAATCACTCTCGTCGGCATCATAGACAGGTGAAAAATGGGCAGGGACGGTTTTGACGGGACGCAAGCCTTCGCTCAAATCGCGGGGCAACATCAATGAGGGGCGGAGCTCGATGGTGCCATAGGTGGCAGTGCCGACAAGCACGTCGTGCAAAAAGCGATCATCGCTAGGAGGGTCAATCAACACACTAGGGGAAGTGGCGGCGAGTTCGACGTCAGTAAGCATCGCAAAAAATTCGTGTTGGGTACCTTGCACCAACAAAAACTGACCGACACGCAAGGCTTCGACTGATTGATTTGCATCAATGCGTGCCGTGAGGCCATCGGTCAACGAACCGTTGGTAATGACTCCGATGCGTGTACGTGTATGCATGCCGTGTCCTCTTTACAAAACTCACTAACAGTATACCCTACGTCACCAACGTGACGTAGGGTATAACCACAGACAAACAGAGCGTGAACAGTTAGCGCACCGCCCGCTTCCAGGCACGCACCACACGGCGCACCGGCATGCGCAGGGGGCGGGTGTTAGCACGCTCACGGGAATCTGGCTGCTCGGCGTTAGCGGGTTGGCGAATTTCGAGGGTATCGCGGTGATAGCCGAGGGTGACCATGATGTCGTTGAGGTGTTGGGGTGCGGTTTCGCGCATAATCAAGGCATCGTCTTCGGATTCGATGATAATCCGGCGCATTTCGGGGGTGAGGCAGTGATGGGCGCCACCGCGACCCGACAGCATTTGCTGATAGGCACCGATACCAAAGAAGGCGATGACCATGCGCTCGCCACCCATCGGCAACAACAACGGTGGTTGGCCAGGGCGGGGATAAAAGTCGTCGGTATCGCAGGTGTAGCGCCCAGCCAAGCGCACCGGGCGGATGGGTTGGTGCCAGTTGTCGAGGGGCAATACGATGAATTGCTGGCCTTCAACAATCAACGTGTCGGGCAACGACACCATCAAACTACCGTTGAGCAAGTACCAATCTGGGGCACCACCACGACCCGACTTGACCGCGCCCACTTCCATCAAATAGACACTATGCGAGGCCACGGTGTAGCGGCCAAACTCACCGACCAAGTCGGGGACCGCAACGCCCTGCTCGGCACAGGCGGTTTGCATGGCACGCATCACCCCTTGCAAAAATCCTTGGTAGTCGAAGGTGAAACCAATATCGTAGGCATCGGTGGGCATACCGCCACCAAAATTAAAGAAGTGCAGATCGGGCAAACGGGCTGCCAAGGCGGCATAGCTATCAACAGAGGCACCGAGGCGGATGCGCCACAAATTGGCGTCTTCCATTTGGCTGCCAACCATGGCGTGGTAGAGCACGATTTTGTGGGGCGTACCGGTGACCATGGCCATGGCACTGTCGATTTCGGCAGGAGTCAACCCAAAGCGCTCACCACCGGGGTGATCGGGGTCGACATCGCCGATATCGAAGCGGGCTCGCACCCCCAACAACAAGGGGTTGCGGCAATGGCTAATCAGGTAGGCTAATTCGTCGAGGTCATCGACGATGGGGATGAGACGGTCATAGCCGGCATCGTGCAGGGCCACAATGGCGTCGCGATAGTTGAAATCTTTGGAGCCGTTGCAAAACATGTAGCGGTCGGCAGACAACAAGCCTTGACGCCACAATTGGTGGGCGATGACGATATCAGCAGCGGCAGACGTTTCGTAGTGGGCACCAGATTGCAGGGCGGTACGCACCACTTCTTCGGCGAAATTCGCTTTGGTGGCGTAGGCGTAATAAAACTCACCGGTGTACTGCACAGCCTCGCGCGCTTCGGCGACTTTGGCATGCATGTCGGCAATTTGACGGGTAATCAAGGGCAAATAGGCCACCTCGAGGGGTGCGCCGTATTGGTGAACCAAATCGTTGAGATCAATACGATCATCGATGAGCAAATGACCATCACGCCGACTAATGAAACTGTTTAACTGGCCGGCGGCGGAGACACCATGACGCTGGTGCATGTGTTCAAGATAAGTAAGACCGTTCAATTCAGTGATGACTCCTTACACAGATCAATGATTCAAAACCAACGCGTGGAGTACTTTACCCACGCTGACGAATTCGCACCACCACCAAACTGGCACGCCGACTTGCGAGCCATTCGGTTGATGACGCACGTGACGGGCGCAATTGCGCTTTGAGCCACTGTACGAACATGCGGTCCCTCCTCTGATACACACAAAAAAACCAGGCCGTCTGCGACGTCTGGGTGTCTATGTTGCACAGAGATTGTTAGTCTGTCATCTCGGACTGTGTAGGAATATGCGCGAGGAATAATTGCGCGGCGAGAGAATCGTACCGCAAGGCACACCTACGACAGGAGCTAGATCAACATAGCCACCCATTAGTTTGTATGCGTTTGCGTCCATATACCCCCACGAAAGCCTACTCGGGATTTAGGCAAATCACCATGGCGGTGACCTGAAAATACTCGATATCGTGACGTAAATTCGTCTATATCGCCGGAGGCAAGAATCAACAGTAGATGTCTACCGAATAAAGATTGTAGCAGTTTTTGGGGGGATGTCAAGTGGCAATTTCGTTTGGCTCGCACAGGGTACGCAGAGGGCACAGATGAAGTGTTTTTCATCGGTGGTAGATGGGTGAAGACGCAGCCTACTGCGTCTCTATGAAATCACGATTATGCTATGATAGGGCAACATATCAGAGGGGAATTATGTCACTACAACGCATCGGTATCATCATCGGTAGCGCCGCGGTTTTACTCGCATGTACCAATCCAATCACGCTGAGCCCTCCCACGCCCACCACCCAAACGAGTGCCAGTGCGACAGCAATTGCGGCCAGTGCGACAGCAGTGGCCACGGCAACAGAAACTCCAACGTCCACGGCGACAGATACACCGACAGCCACCGCCGTGACGGCACAATATTTCTTCCCGGTGCAACACGCCGAAGTCAACTACGGCAAATTCCATCATGATTATCCGGCCACGGATATTTTTTGTGATGAAGGCAGTGAATTTGTGGCGGTGACCGCTGGCGTGGTTGATTACATTAGCTTCGAAGATATCTGGGACCCCGTCACCAACGAGCCTAACGACCGTGGTGGTTTGGCGGTGGCGATTATCGGCAACGACGGCGTGCGCTATTATGGATCGCATTTGCAGTCAATTGCCCCTGATTTACAGGTAGGGATGACGGTCAGTGCCGGACAATTACTGGGATATACGGGCAAAACTGGTTCGGCACGACCCACACCGGCGCATTTGCACTTTGGCATATCGCATCCCACTACCCCCGAGGATTGGCAAGTACGGCGTGGCGAAATTTCGCCATACCCCTACTTACAAGCCTGGCGCAACGGCGAAATGCGCGCCCCCGTACTCCCTTAATAGCGACTTATTCACGTCGCGCCAGACTGTTTTTTCCAAAAAATAAAAGGAGATAACGATGAGTATTGCCGTATTTGGTAGCATCAACATGGATTTGGTGGTGCGCTCACCCCACATCCCCGTGCCGGGCGAAACGATTTTGGGGAGTGATTTCGTGACGGTACCGGGGGGTAAAGGGGCCAATCAAGCGGTGGCAGCCGCCCAACTCGGTCTGCCAGTGCACTTGATTGGGGCGGTGGGCGATGATGGCTTTGGGCAACAATTACGTCAAAGCCTGCGCGACTATGCCGTCGATATTACGCATGTACAGACCATCCGTGGGGCGTCAGGAGTGGCGTTGATTACCGTCGACGACAAAGGCGAAAACACGATTGTGGTGGCGTCAGGGGCTAATATGCGCATGACACCTGGCATCCTCGATGCCGTCGCATTGGCGCTCGATGATTCCAAATCACTGCTGTTGCAACTCGAAGTGCCGTATGATTTGGTGCTGACGGCGGCGCATTTGGCCAAACGACGCAACTTGATGGTCATCCTCGACCCGGCCCCGGCCCCACAAAAACCATTGCCGGCTGAGTTGTATGCGCTGGCCGACATTATTACCCCCAACGAAAACGAAACACTGGCACTAACAGGCATCGCACCCGTAGACGATGCGAGTGCCGCCGCCGCCGCCAATGTACTCCACCAGCGTGGCGCTCAACATGTGGTGATTAAGCGTGGCGCCCAAGGAGTGGTATGGAGTCATGCCGGCCAACAACAAATCATCCCGACCTTTGTGGTACCAGCAGTTGATACCGTGGCTGCAGGTGATTGCTACAACGGCGCCTTGGCCGTAGCGCTCCACGATGGTATGTTGATGCCGGTGGCGTTGCGGTTTGCGGCGGCCAGTGCCGCCATTGCGGTGACCCGCCGCGGCGCGCAGAGCTCAATGCCCAACCGCCGTGAGGTGTTGGCGTTGTTGGGGCAGGCTTAGTGACATGGATTGTCATATGTCTCGCACAGAGCACGCAGAGG
>DBCF01000134.1:0-4598 GCA_002292925.1 Roseiflexaceae bacterium UBA965
GCCGTACTCAGCTCACGCAGGTTACTCACCACATGCACCCCATCGCATTGGGGCGCAATCAAATGCATGTAATTGTCTTCGCGGTGCCAGCGCCATGGTTGCTCGGGGTTAAACCACAACACCTTGTGGGCACGGCGGCGTAGCGCTTGGAAGTCTTCGACGCGCGGAATGCCGCGATGATCGTCGCCGTCCCCCATGAAAATAACCGTCGTATTACGATCAACCGTGTTGCTATGCTCTTGCAAAAACGTGGTCAGACAACTCCCCAAACTAGTCTGGTACGGCCCACCCTGAATCCGATCAGGGATGACTTGGATGGCGGCTTCGGGGCGGAGCTCTTGGAAGTCGCGAGTGACGTCGGCAATTGTGCGGTAGTAGACAAATGGGCGCGTACGTTTGATTTGGTCTTGGAGGCCATAGACCAATAGCAACATAAACGCCGCTGCCGCCCGCATCGAGCCCGACACATCACAAATCACGGTGATTTTGGGGCGCAAATCGCGGTGGCGGTAGCGCAACTCCATCGGGATGCCTTGGAAGCGTAGGTTGGCACGCACGGTGCGACGGATGTCGGGATGGCCGTGTTGGGCACGCTTCATGCGCAAGGCCGCTTGCGAGCGCAAGCGAGCGGCGAGTTTGGCCACTTCGCGACGGAAGTTGGGGACGTCGTCGAAGCTGAATTGATCAAACGGGCGGTCGAGGAATTCGTCGCGGTCACGCTCGCGTTCGCGATCATCGCGCCCAGCGCCTTGCTCGGCCTGCATGATTTCGGCCAGCTGTTGAGCGATAGTAGCGCGGTTTTCGCGGAGATCACGCTCGACCGATTTGATTTGACTAGGGTCTACGCCCATTTGGCGCAATTTGTCGAGTAATTCTTGCATCAACGAATTGGCTTGGGGCATGCCAATCCCATCCATCGCCATGCGCATGGCCCACGACAGCGGCATCCCTTGGCTCATGTCGGGCATGGCGTCATTGCGTTCGAGCATGTCACGTAGTTCACGCCGCGACATCCCTTGGCCCATCAAGGCTTCGATGAGGCGTTGCAGGTCTTCTTCGCTCAGTTCAGTCAAGTCGTCGAGCAGTTGTTGGAGCATTTCTTGAAACTGCTCGGCAGCGTCATCGGGCAAGCCACCACCCGTTTGTTGCATGGGGGGCGGTTCGTCGACACCAAAAAACTGGGGAAAGAGCTCATCAAACACGGGCACATCAGCAGAATCTTTGACTAAAGTGCTCCGCAAGGCGGCTTGTACGACGGTGCGGTCGGTAATCCCACTTATTTCGAGGGCCCGTAGGGCATCAATACTTTCGGCAAGCGATATCCGGACATCCCGCCCGCGCATTGCGCGAATAAACGTCACTAATCGTTCGTCCATGCTATTGCCTTTGTGTTATTAGCGGCGGCGATCGCGGTCACGGTCGCGATCACGGTCGCGCTCTTTTTCACGGCGAGCACGGGGATCGACTTCACCCAATTCGCCGGCGTCGCTGGGGGCGACGAGACGGCGGGCTTTTTGTAAATCGCTTTCGTATTTGAGGAGCACATTCAAGGTGGAGTCAATGGCGGCACGGTCGAGGTGGCGCACGTTGAGCTCGACCAAGGCCCGGGCCCAATCGATGGTTTCGGACATGCTGGGGGTTTTGCGCAAATCGAGTTGGCGCAGGCGTTGCACCATTTCGACCACTTGGGCGGCCAATTTGGGGGGCACGCCTGGCACACGTAGATTGACCACGGCCAGTTCGGCGGCGGCATCGGGGTACCCTACATACAAAAAGAGACAGCGCCGTTTGAGTGCTTCTGACAATTCGCGCGTGTCGTTGCTAGTCAAAATCACGATCGGCTTATGTATGGCCTTGATGGTGCCGAGCTCAGGGATACTGACTTGGAAGTCGCTGAGAATTTCGAGCAAAAAGGCTTCAAATTCGGCATCAGCACGGTCGATTTCGTCGATGAGCAACACCACTGGTTTGGGGCTGGTAATCGCGCGGAGCAGGGGGCGGGCCAACAAAAACCGATCGGAGAAAAAGACATTTTCTTCTTGGGCAATGGCATCGGCAGCAGCGGCAAGAGTGGTGGCATTGCTGACCATGCCGCCGACCCGCTCGCGGAGGAGCTGAGTGTAGAGCAGTTGTTTGGCGTATTCCCATTCGTAGAGGGCGCGGGATTCGTCGATGCCTTCGTAGCATTGTAGGCGGATGAGTTCGCGGTCGAGGGCGCCGGCACAGGCTTTGGCGAGCTCGGTTTTGCCGGTACCTGCCGGACCTTCGGCGAGGATCGGTTTTTCGAGTTTATTAGCAAGAAACAGCGTAGTAGCGATGGTTTCGTTGGCGATGTATTTTTGGCTGGCAAGACTGGTACGAACGGCGTCAATATCACGAAACATACAAACCCTCGCTTGCTATTGATTTTTCCACAATCCATTATAACAACAGAAATGAAGTAGGAAGTAGGAAGTAGGAAGTAGGAAGTAGGAAGTAGAAAGTGTGAAGAAGTAGGGTCGAATCGTGCCGGCGAATTCATTCGCCGCTATTCGCCCCTTTCAAGTATGAAGTGTCCCACGGAGCAACCGGTGAGACGCAGCAAGCTGCATCTGTTGTTTTTTGTCATTATTTACTACTCTGCATCATAGTGTTATACTGAATAGAGAGATTCGTGTATTTTTGCGTATGGAATAGGGTAAGCGGGCATGACCACACAGCCACGCATTCACGGACGATACCGTGTCGATGAGCGTCTCGGAGCGACACGCATTGCCACTGTCTATCGGGCCTATGACGACAAACTGAATCGACCAGTATTATTAAACCTCATGCGTAGTCATTTGGTCGAGCAACGAAGCTTACGCGAGCGATTTATTTCTGATTCAGAATTACGTGCCCGCAATGTGCATAGTGCATTGCCCGAGGTTTACGATAGTGGCACCATCGAAAATCGCCCGTTTTTTATTACCGAATTTATCACCGGTCAGACCATGCGTATGCGGGCGCCATTGTCGCCACTGGAAGCGCTCCAATATCTGCGTCAAATTGTGGGCGTAATCAATGCCTGTCAACAATCACATATTCCGCATCCGCCAATTAGTAGCAATGATTTTGTGGTAGTGAGTGAAGGCCATGTCAAATGGATCGAAAACTGCACTCTCACCCCCAATCAATCATTGATTGACATTGCGAGTTACCGGGCACCTGAGCGCAAAGAAGGCATGGCTGAAACCAGCACAAGTGCGATTTATGCGATTGGTGTACTCTTTTTTGAGATGATGAGTGGCATGCGTCCATTTACGAGTGACACAGCAGACGAAATCGCCGAACTTCATTCACAAAACGACATCCCGCCAGTATCGAGTATTCTTGCCGAAGGGTGCCCACCGCAAATCGACGAGTTGATGATGCGGTGTACGGCGCGCAATCCTGATTATCGTCTACACGATTGCGACGAATTACTCACCCTCATTGAACGGGTACGGCGCGAATTATTGATTGACAATAATAGTCATTCGTCATCGGCATTTGGCCATGGCAATAGCGACACCACGGCGGCAGCAGTGTATAGTGATGCCTACCCACAACGCAGGTCAGGCAAGTGGGTACGGTGGTTGCTGATGGTGGTGCTGGTGGCATTGCTTGGTGGGGCCGGAGTCGTGTTTGGGCCACAATTGTTGGCGTCACCGAGTATCAGCGGGCTCTGGCAAGGTATCACTAGTCCGACGGCTACAGAGTCATCACCCAAGATTATCATGCCCAAATGGCTCGATAATATCATCAATGGCAGTACGGCAGTCGACGCCCAAACCTTACAAGTGACTGGCGATAGCAAGTTGCAATTGTATAGTGAGCCAGATAGCACGAGTGCCGTTATCAGTGAGATCCCCGCGGGGAGTCGAGTATTGTGGATTGATGGGCCACGCACTGCTGATGGCACCGCGTGGTTGCATGTGCAATACACCGGAAGTGACGCCCAAGTAGTCGATGGCTGGGCGATGCAAAATCGCCTGGTCGCACCGACTCCCTAAATCAGAATGATATGAGTATACCGGCATGAGTCTACCCAGCGCACTCCTCACACAACTTCGTCAATCGCAACGCCTGGTTGTTGTTACTGGTGGGGGAATGTCTGCCGAAAGCGGAATTGCCTCGTTTCGGCAGGCACTCACTGGGTCATGGGCCAACTATGACGTCCGTGATTTGGCCACCCCCCAAGCCTATGCACGCAACCCCAAATTGGTCTGGCAGTGGTACGATTTCCGGCGCCAAATGGCCGAACAAGCCGCCCCAAGTGCCGCCCACCATGCCCTCGTCGACCTCGAACAACACATACCTGAATTTTTGTTGGTAAGTCTTGCTATTGATGGCCTGCATTGGCGGGCCGGTTCACGCGACATAGTAGAGCTCAATGGCTGTGTGCAACGCACTCGTTGTGTCGAAAACGGCCACCTCGGGGATTGGGACGAAGAAGGTGAAACACCGCCACGGTGCCAACGCTGTGGCAGCCCATTGCGCCCCGATGTGGTATTGCTAGGCGAAGGCTTTGCTCGCCACGACGTGAGTCGGGCAACACGAGCCGTCGAACAATGCGATACGATTTTGTTTTTGGGTGA
>DBCF01000134.1:4671-7085 GCA_002292925.1 Roseiflexaceae bacterium UBA965
GATGATTCGGTGTTTAGTTTGATGGCCAACCATACCGTGCAAACAACACCCGGAGAAATATTTCCGCAAATTGTGGCTCAACTACTCGGTAAAGGCGACTGACATGCTCCACACACCGCGCACCATCATCAGAGCATGGAATCGCTACGACGATGACCGGTGTCGCCACTGGCCCGAATACCACGACCCCTTAGAAGTCATCTGGAATCTCCAGCGCCCACAGGTGCCTTTTTCGGGGTCATGGTTGACCGACATGATCGGCTCACGACGTCATTGGGCGGTCGATAGTCGCTCGGGTGATTTGATGGGGCGGATTTCGTTGCGCGATATCGATAATGCCAGCAAACAAGCGCGGTTGGGGATTACATTTTCGGCATCGTATATAGGGCGTGGACTTGGTACCGAAGCCATGAAAGGCTTCCTCGATACCTATTTCACCGATCTCGGCTTTGACACGATGGTGCTTGATGTGGCAGCACCCAATGAGCGCGCAGTGCGTTCATATCGCAGTTTGTCATTTGAATATGTTGAAAGTGACTGGCGGAACGCCTACAATAGTATCAAGGAGTCCGTCATTGATGCTCCGAGTGTCAGACACCTCAAATCTCACTTTCGTGTCGAACAAAACATGATGTGGGTAGAGTTTTTTGAAATGCGACTCACACACGATATGTGGCGCCAATACCGAGCGTTACACCCGCGGGAGATGGATTGATGATGAAATATACTCGCCTTTGGATTGGCGCACTCTGGTTATTGAGTCTCTTGACTGCCTGTCAAATTGAAGGTGGCGTACGCGACCGCACACCGGTGGCTGCCAATACCACCAAAACAACCCAAGAAGTGCCTACCAACCAAGCAGTAGCCCAAGCGCTCGCGCAACGCAACGATATCTGGGCGGTCGGCGTCACTGAATTACCCAATGATTTGTTCCCCTATGCCAACGATAGTGCCTTGCGCCGGATTAACAGCATCGCCACCGAAATGCTCTACCCTGCGCCGATTTTGACCTATAACTATGGCTATACCACCACAGGGATATTGACACGCGTCCCCACCATCGCAAACGGTGATGTCCAAATCAACGACGTCTCGGTGTTTCTTGATGACGCCGGCAACATTACCACCACCACCACCGCAGTGATTACCCAAGTGCAACAACTTGCCATCACCTATCGCTGGAACGACAAATTGACGTGGTCTGATGGCACACCACTCACTGCCGCCGATTCGGTATTTGCCTATGAATTAGCCCGCAAAAACGCTCCACTCGGCGAAGAAGCGCGCTTACTGCTTGACCGCACCGCCAACTACACAAAAGTCGACGACTATACCACCAAAGCCACGCTCCAACCCGATTTGATTGGCTCGGGGTTCTTTTTGAGTTATTGGACTCCATTACCCCAACATCTGCTCAAAGATGTCGTACCTGCCGATATCCGCACCAGTGAATTCGCCCAAAAACCGATTGGGTACGGACCATATGTCGTCGAATCACGCAGTAGCAACGAGATTCGCTTTACCCGCAACCCCCACTACTACGGCACCATACCCGCGACATCGCAAGTGGTACTCACTGCCATGTCGGGCGTGGACATGATTCGAGCCAACCTCCAAAACGGCAATCTCGATGTGGCAGTGACCGACCGCGTGGCAGTCGACCAATATGCCTTTATCGACCAAGATGCCCGGGCAGGATTGCCCGTCAGCTACTTCCGGAGCCCAGTCTGGGAGCACATCGATTACAATCTCGACGTGCAAATCTTGCAAGACATCAAAGTGCGCCACGCCTTGGCCTATGGATTTAATCGCCAGGCACTGGCTGACACCTTGTTTAATGGACGCTCACCCGTACTCGACAGCTGGTTGTTGCCCGAGCAGCGTGGCGATGTGCCTGAGGACCAGTTGACGCTCTACCCGTTTGACCCCGAACAAGCAAATGCCTTGCTTGATGCGGCTGGCTACCCGCTGCGCGATAGCGGTGTACGAGTCTCGAAACAAGGAGTGACCCTGACCCTCGAGTTGATTACCACCACAGGGAGCCCGCTCCGCCAAGAAATCGCCGATCGCTTCAAAAGCGATATGGAAAACATTGGTGTCGAAATCAATGTGCGCACCTTGCCTCCCGAAGAAATCTTTGCACCGAGTGGGCCGCTCTTTTTACGCCAATTCGAGTTGGCCTTGTTTGCCTGGATTGCCACCCCCGACCCGGCAGGACTGCAATTGTGGAGCTGTAGTGCGGTGCCAAGTGATATCAATGGCTGGATTGGCAACAACTTTGCGGGGTGGTGTACGCGTGACGCTGATTTTGCGGTCAAAAAGGCCGCCACATCACTCGACATAGTCGAGCAACACGAACAATATTTGACGCAACAAAAACTATTTACTAGCGAACTCCCCTCGATGCCGTTGTT
>DBCF01000051.1 GCA_002292925.1 Roseiflexaceae bacterium UBA965
GGTGGGATCCTCGACATGGCCACCGAAATGGAAATCATCCGCAAGAGCGGGGCTTGGTTCTACCTCGGTGAAGATCGCCTCGGTCAAGGTCGCGAAAACGCCAAGCAATTCTTGGCCGAAAACCCCACGCTCCTCGACGAAATCGAACGCCTCATCAAAGTGCAGTCACTCGAGCGCGGTACCGTGGCAGCCCCCAAGGTAGCGGTAGCGAGTGGTGACGATGGCGATGCGTTCTTCGAAGAATAACGTCCAACCCACACCCAGCGCTGGCTCAATTACCGCCATCAGGGCCCAAGCCCGTGATAGCCAGCGCGTCAACCTCGAGATCAACGGCGAGTTTGCCATGGGTGTGAGTCTCGACATCTTGGCCCACGAAGGTCTCTTCGTGGGCCAGCATCTTGACGACGCCAAAATCCAGCAATTACTCGCCAGCGTCGCCTTTGATCGCGCCAAACAATCCGCCTTGCGCTTACTCGAGATTCGCCCCCGAAGCCAACGCGAAATCCACGAGCGCCTGCGCCAACGTGGCTTTGATGCTGATACCATCACCGCCGTCACCGCCCGCCTTAGTGAGATCGGGTTGCTCGACGACAATGCGTTTGCCACCTATTTGGTCGAGCAACGCCAACGCGCCAGCAATCGGGGTGGCTCCGCCATCCGCCAAGATTTGCGCCGGCATGGGATTGATAGCAATACGATTAGTATCGTCGCCGATAGCCATAATCTTGGTGACGACGACGAAGCCCACGCCTTGACCTATGCCCGCAAAATCAGCCGGCGCTTACGCGGACTTGACCGTACCACCTTTACGCGTCGACTCGGTGGTGCATTGCAACGCCGCGGGTTTAACGGGAGTGCCATGCGCCATGCCATGCAGACCGTCTGGCAAGAACTACAACAAGGGATTGAGTTCGTACCGAGTGCTGACGATGATGACGATGACGATGACGGTGATGTCATCGCCGATTAAGCATCATTTTTTGCACGACGACCACGCCTCATACCAGTCACACTCCGTTCACTATGCGCATCACGACCGCAACGAGATGCAGTGGCTCATGTGACCGCCACCCCATTATGATGCGCTAGATTCACAAAATATGCGAGTATCGTGCGGCAAGTCGTTGACGCGTAATCGCGCCATTCCGGCAGAATTCACTGATATAATTTGCGTCACTCGCAAATCTGCGTCACAATGGATATGATAAGAATTATGTGTGCTATTTGGGAGAGTGTTTCATGCCCGATATTCAATACCTAGGTCACGCCTGCTTCCGCATCCGTGGACGCGACGGCATCGTCGTGATGGACCCTTGTGATCGTGCCAGTGGCTACGACATTGGCCGACCTACGGCCAGCATTATGACCATTAGCCATCAACATCCTGACCACGCCAATACCGCCGCTGTTCGACCGCTCAAAGAACGCCTCAACACCTTTGATGGTCCCGGCGAATACGAAGTCAGTGGCATTCTCGTCACCGGTGTGCGGACATTCCACGACAAAAAAAAGGGCGCCGAACGCGGGCGTAACACCGTATTTGTCACCCACATCGACGACATGTCGTTTGCCCACCTCGGTGATTTGGGGCACGAATTGACCGCTGCCCAAGTCGAAGAAATCGGCGATATCGATGTGTTGTTTATCCCCGTCGGTGGTAACGAATCACTCAGTGCCAGTGAAGCAATCGCGGTGATTGCCCAACTCGAGCCACGCATCGTCATCCCCATGCATTATGCCGGTGAACAAGTAGTGATTGACCAACCACTTGACGGAATCGACAAATTCCTCAACGAAATGGGCATTCGTGAGCCCGTGTTTGAGGATAAATTGACCGTCACCGCAACCTCACTCCCACCCGAGGGTGTTGCGGCCCGCGTCGTCTTGTTGCGCCCAATTACCGTCGCCTAAGCAAGTCTGTGGTACAATGCTGTGACACGTGTAAAGCGGTCATGGAATGGAATATTTCGAGGGGAACAACGCTTCCCCTCGTGTTGTGTTGTGTACTTGGGCGATAGGAGCGCCACGTGAGATGACCAAATTTATTTTTGTAACCGGTGGTGTCGCATCCTCAGTGGGCAAAGGCATCACGGTGGCCTCGCTTGGCCGCTTACTCAAAAGCCGCGGTATTCGCGTATCCGTCCAAAAACTCGACCCTTATATAAACGTCGACCCTGGTACGATGTCGCCGTATCAACACGGCGAAGTCTTTGTCACCGATGATGGTGCCGAGACTGACCTCGACCTCGGTCACTACGAACGCTTCATCGACGAGAATCTCACCCGCGCCAGCAATGTTACTACGGGCCAGATTTATTCATCGGTCATCCAAAAAGAACGCCGCGGCGATTATTTGGGTGGCACCATCCAAGTTATTCCCCATATCACCAACGAAATCAAAGGGCGTATTTTTGTGGCGGCCCGCGAAAGCGCTGCCGATGTGGTCATCGTCGAAATCGGTGGTACTGTCGGCGATATCGAAGGCCTGCCGTTCCTCGAAGCCATCCGCCAAATGCGCAAAGATGTGGGTCGCGACCAAGTGCTCTACATCCACGTCACCTTGTTGCCGCATATTGGCGCCACCGGCGAGGTCAAAACCAAGCCAACCCAACATTCCGTGATGGAATTACGCCGAGTGGGGATTAGCGCCGATGTCATCGTCTGTCGCGCCGATCACGATATTACTGACGAAATTCGCGACAAAATTGCCCTCTTTTCGGATGTCGATCGCGAAGCCGTCATCCCGATGGAAACCGTCGATACGATTTATGCCGTCCCACTCAAACTCGAAGAATATGGCTTGGGCGAGTACATCTGCAAGCGGCTTGACCTCAAAGCCCAAGTACCCAATCTCACCGAATGGCAACAATTAGTGGCGCGCATCCAATCACCAGAGCACAGTCTCACCATTGCCCTTGTCGGCAAATACATCGAACTCCACGATGCCTATTTGAGTGTCATCGAAGCACTTGGGCATGCCGGCATCCATCACAAAGCCCACGTCAATGTGCGCTGGATATCATCTGAAAAACTCACCCGCGAAAACATCGATGCCCAATTGGGTGATGTATCAGGGATTTTGGTGCCTGGTGGCTTTGGTGATCGTGGCATCGAAGGCAAAATTCTTGCAGCCGACTACGCTCGCGAGCGCTTGATTCCGTTTTTTGGGCTGTGTCTAGGGTTACAATGTGCCACCATCGCCTTTGCCCGCCATACCCTCAACGACCCCGAAGCGAATAGCTCTGAATTTAACCCCCATGCCGTCAACACCGTCATCGACATCATGCATGACCAGCTCGGTGTCACCGAAAAGGGCGGCACCATGCGCCTCGGCACATACCCCTGTCTTTTGACGCCTGGGAGCAAAGCAGCCGCAGCGTATGGAAGCAATGAAGTTGACGAACGTCATCGCCATCGCTTCGAGTTCAACAACAAATATCGCACCCAATTTGAAGCTGCGGGTTTGATTATCAGTGGGCAATCTCCTGACAAACGTTTGGTCGAAATTGTTGAGCTCCGCGACCATCCGTGGTACGTCGGCACGCAATTCCACCCCGAGCTCAAGTCACGCCCCAACCGCCCCCACCCGCTGTTCCGTGATTTTGTGGGTGCTGCATTACACTACGAACAATAATCATTCATGTTGCTTCCAACCGCACCACGATGCGCTATCACGCACATCGTGGTGCGGTTTTGTATATCTGCATTATGGTATACAGCTAGCGCTTCATACCATAAAAAACACCCACCCACTCAACATGAGTGGGTGGGTGCATCGAATCCTATTTATTCCAAGTAATCCTTGAGATGTTGCCCGATATCAGTGGTGCGCAAGCGACGTAGTGCTTCTGATTCGATTTGGCGCGCCCGCTCGCGGGTCATCCCCAAGTCTTGGCCGACTTCTTCAAGGGTGCGTCTGCGCCCATCGAGCAAGCCGTAGCGCATATCGATGATGCGGCGCTCACGATCGGTTAATTTGTTGAGTGCCACACCCAAATCTTGGCGCAACATCTGCCGGGCCGCCCACTCGACGGGCGTCTGCATCACGTCGTCTTCGAGGAATTCCCCCAAGGTGTGCTCGTTGTCGTCACCAACTGGGGTTTCGAGTGAAATCGGCTGACGGGCCGAGCCAAGGATGTGCACCACGCGGTCAACAGGCATATCGAGCGCCTTGGCGATTTCTTCGGGTGACGGGTTGCGCTCGAGTTGTTGCGACAAGCGATCAACTACCCGTTTGACTTGGCTGAATGATTCACCCATGTGCACGGGCAAGCGAATGGTACGCCCTTGCTCGGCAATGGCGCGAGTAACGGCCTGACGAATCCACCAGGTGGCGTACGTCGAGAAGCGGTTACCCTTCCAGCAGTCAAACTTTTCGACGGCTCGCATTAAGCCAATATTGCCTTCTTGGATGAGGTCGAGCAACGACAAACCACGGCCGACATATTTTTTGGCAATACTCACCACCAAGCGCAAATTAGCTTCGGTCAATTCTTCACGAGCAGTGGCACCCGATTGTTCGGCAGTGCGGAAGTTGGCACGCACAAGCACCACATTGAAGTAGGGTTTGGGCAACAAATCAAGCTTGCCCAAATCAACCGCATGTTGCACGCTACTGGGCAACAATTGCCAAGAAATTGCTACCTTTTTGACTTGTGAGTCAAAGGCATCACACAATTCACGCATGCGCTCGCCATCAATCACCCGCGCTTCACCTTGGGCGGTGGCACGGATATGGGCTTCGCGCACACGGAAGTATTCGGCGCGCTGGGCGCCCGTCAATGTATAAAATTTTTCGATAGTTTCGTTGGTTGAAACGCGCGCTACTGTTTCAGATTCAGGGTCGGTACCAAACACGTGCGCCAAAAACGTTTTGGCCGTCTGCATCGCTGGCCAGGCCTGCAACAGCACCTCGAGGATGCCTTCGGCAATGCTGGTGTTTTGTTCGTCGCGGGTAGCGACACGGGTGGGAGTCGCGACTACGGATGAGGGAACAGGCAGACCGTCGTAATGCACTTGCGTAGAATTTGACAGCTCTGCATTTGGTAACAAAGGCGCTGGTGTCGGCTGACCATCATAATGAATTTTTGCAGCCTGCACGGCCTCGGCCTGGAGTACTTCAGCCGCCGCAGCTTGTTTGGTGCGGACTGATTCGAGCAACAACAATACTTCGATTTTGCGGGCTAATTCGATTTCGCGCTTGGCATTGAGCAAGGCGGTGCGACCGATAGCCTGCAAGTAATACTGCACAGCATCGGGCAAGGCGCCGACGGACAAATCAGCGTCGACAAAGTCATTTTCGGTTACCGGAGTTTCGACATCGTCATCAAGTAAAAAATCAGACGTTACAGGCATCTCATCATGTTCCTTCATTGGTGCAAACAATTCCTCGTGGGAAGATCCTTTCCCAACTACGGGAGCCGGTGAAGTCTGATTCGTACGGCGTTCGGTAGAACGCTTAGGCGCTTTACTAGGCGAGCGGGGAACATTTACAGTAGCGTCGTCGTATGCCAGACTCATGGTGTTATTGTCGTCCTTGCCTATAATTCGGCGATATTAAGGCGGCGTCCCACAATGGTTCGCCGCGGCGTAACACTTCAACAATCACCCATCAAAGGCGATAAATATCCGCACCTTGCAGTGCGGTGTAAAAATCAGTATAAAACGACTTTAAAATTTCTGTCAAGTAGGATGAAGATTACAAGTTAATGAACATCCCCAAATTTGCTATGGTTGCCGTTGCCACCAATCGTGATACGGCAATAAATCGCGCAATGGGACCGCCACATCATGACTCAATACCACCACAGTTTCATGAATATTCCGGGGATCCGTATCAGCCATAAACTGCCGGCAATAGCCACACGGCGGGATCACAAACACCGCCCCATCCGCATCCTTCCAGACAGCCACAATTCGTTGGATGCCATATTCTTGCGTGTCAGTAATCATTTTGGCGATGGCGGTACGCTCTGCACAAATCGTACCCGAATTTGTACCGACACACACCCCCGTAAACACCGCCCCACTGGCACTAATCAGCACACTCCCCACATCTGCCACTACACCTTGTTTGGTTTGTTTGGACGCAATCAGTGTGGCCGCAAGGGTAATCATCTCGATATCAGTCATGTTTTCACCATAAAAAAACAGACGCGCTCTTGCGAACGCATCTGTCTACCCAAATTGGTCGGGGCGGAGGGATTTGAACCCGCGACCTCACGGTCCCAAACCGTGCGCTCTACCAGGCTGAGCCACGCCCCGTAACACCGTTTGCATTGTACGCTATGCAACACCAGATGTCAAAGGAAATATCAATATTCGTACAAAATCCCCACTTACCTCTCCACACACACAACAAAATGATTCAGGCTACAATACAGGCAGGATTGGTTGTTACACGAGTGATAGACATGTATTCATTATTACGCCGCGCCTTATTTACGCTCGATGCCGAAGTAGCCCACGAACGCACTGCCGCCTTACTCAAATTGGCTTGCCAAACCCCTGGCGCATCAGCAGTACTACGCCAATTATTTGCCCCAGCCACCCGGGGACTCGGCCAAACCGTGGCTGGATTAACCTTTGCCCATCCCATCGGGCTGGCAGCTGGCTTCGATAAACACGCCGACCTGACCCACGGCATGGCGTTACTAGGCTTTAGTCACGTCGAAGTAGGTACTGTCACCCCTCGCCCACAAGCAGGCAACCCCAAACCGCGCATGTTTCGTTTGGTCGAAGACCAGGCCATCATCAATCGCATGGGATTTAATAGTGTGGGGATGGATGTGGTAGCACCACGCATGGCCAAACGTCCATTGCAATTACCTGTGGGAATTAATATCGGTAAAAACCGTGACACCGCCTTGGCCGACGCTACCGCTGATTACCTCAGCGCATTTACCACACTTGCGCCCCATGCCGATTACGTCGCGGTCAATATTTCGTCGCCCAATACTCCCGGCTTACGCCAACTCCACGAAACCGCAGCACTCCGCGAGTTACTCGATGCGCTCAGGGCAGCAAATCAGTGGCAACGGCCTGTTTTCCTCAAAATTTCGCCCGACGAAAGCCTCGATCAGCTCGAGCAGGTCATCGCCACCGCCATGACTGCCGGCATCAGCGGGATTATCGCCACCAATACCACCATTAGTCGCCCTAATTTGCAAAGCACCAACGCCAATGAAGTGGGTGGGCTTAGTGGTGTACCACTGCGTGACCCCGCCATGGCCACCCTACGCCACGTAGCGCGTCTCACCGACGGGAAGCTACCCATTGTCAGCGTGGGCGGAATCAGTAGCGCACAAGACGTCTATGCCCGGCTCCGCGCCGGCGCTAGTCTAGTGCAACTCTATACTGCATTGGTTTATCAAGGACCAGCCATCGTCGCGCAATTGTCGTGGGGGCTAGCAGCCTTGCTTCGCCGCGATGGTGTCAGCGATATTCGCCAAATCATCGGGGTCGATCGCAATTTACCGGCGTGATACTAACAAGACGGCGCCACTATTGGCGGGGACTTTGACCCGCTGAATCCGTTGCGCCGTCACCACATAACTCCAGGCACTGAGTTGGTCGTGCAACAACATTTCGTCGTCGATGCCGAGACCACTCAGCAACATGTCAATGGTGGCGTCTTCGTCACTAGCATTGAGCGCCACAATCAAAATCTCGCGGCCCAACACTCGAGCATAGGCGACGGTTTGACTGGCATTACGGGCATGCACGATACTCAGCACCCCTTGGCGCAAGGCACTAAATTGCTGGCGCAACGCCCCACACCGAATCACCCAATCACGGATCGATTGATCCCAATGCTGGACATCCCAATCAAACGCCACCCGGTTGAGTGGGTCTTTGCCCCCTTGCAACCCAATTTCGTCACCATAATAAATACATGGCACGCCGACGTAGGTAAACAAAAACAATATGGCGGCTTTCATACGCGCCGCATTGCCTTCGGCTAACGTCAAAAAGCGTTCGGTATCGTGACTACCGAGTACATTCAGGGCCGCATGGGCATGTTCGCTGGGGTAGCGTTGCAGCTCGCGTTCGATCCCTGCCGAAAATTCGGCGGCGCTACTGCTTTTGGCTGCAAAAAAATCAACCACCAAGCGCCGTACCGGATAATTCATCACCGCATCAAATTGGGTGCCATCGAGCCAATCACTGGCGTCTTCCCAGATTTCACCCAAAATATAAGCTTCGGGATTGGCGCGTTTGACAGTAATCCGGAATTCACGCCAAAACTCATGATCGGCGATTTCGTTGGGCACATCGAGGCGCCAGCCATCAATCCCAAACTCTATCCAATAACGGGCCACATCCAACAAAAACTGCCGCACGGGCGGATAGGTGACGTTGAGTTTGGGCAAGGCCCGTAGATCCCACCACGCCGCATATCCAGCCGGCTGACTTTCGTCATAGGGATAGAGTGGCAGTGATTCGATATAAAACCACTCACGATAGGGCGAGTCGGCACCATTTTCAACCACATGATGAAAAGGGAAAAAGCCCCGACCACAATGGTTAAATACCCCATCAATGATGACTTTGATGCCGACCGCATGAGCGGTATCGAGTAAATGCCGCAAGGCAGCATCGCCACCGAGTAATGGATCAACATGAAAATAATCATCGGTGTGGTAGCGATGATTACTCGCCGACACAAACACCGGTGTTAGATAAATCGCCGTGATTCCCAGCTCTTGTAAATAGGGGATTTGTGCCGTAATCCCATGCAAATCGCCACCCATGAAATTATGCGCCGTCGGCAATGACCCCCACGGAGCAAAGGCAGCAACTTGGGTATTTTGTCGGCTTTTGCAAAATCGATCAGGGAAAATTTGATAAAATACCGCATCAGGAAGCCATTGCGGTGTAGGAAAAATTTCAATGGTCATTAGATAACCCCAAATTACATATGCTGATAAAACTATTTATATGCGTATTATAAATCCCTTCGACAATGTTCGCACTATTCATCCCATGGGCGAATAGCGGCGAATGAATTCGCCGACATG
>DBCF01000171.1 GCA_002292925.1 Roseiflexaceae bacterium UBA965
TAGGCCAGCGCCACCCCATGATTGCCACCCGATGCACTACAAATCCCGCGGGCGCGGTCTTCGGGTGACATCTGGAGCAGGGTGTTGAATGCGCCGCGCACCTTGAATGACCCGGTGACTTGCAGGTTTTCGAGTTTGAGCGTTAGTTGGGGGTGAAACTCGCCGCGCAACGTCGGCATGGGCAACAACGGTGTGTGTCGCACATAGGGGGCGATGCGTTGCAGGGCTTCGTCGAATTGAATGGCATTAATCATGGTGTACGTTCTCCAAAAATCAGGCAACGGCTTCTTGTAATTTGACGGGGCGGTTGATCCGCGATGCGAGGGCGCTGCCGATACCAGCCGTCAGGCCAGCCAACAGAAACGCCATCAGATAATCGCCGGTGGCATCACGGGCGACGCCCCCCAGCCAGGCGGCCAAGGCGGCACCCATTTGGTGGGCACAAAAAATCCAGCCGTAGACGATTCCCACATTGCGGGCCCCAAAGACTTCGCTGGTGAGGGCCACGGTAGGGGGCACGGTGGCGATATAGTCCAACCCAAACATGATAGCAAAAATCGACAGTCCGAGGGGGTCATGTACAAACGGCAACAACAGCAACGAGATGCCGCGGAAGCCGTAGTAGATGGCCAACAGCCGGCGAGGTGGGTAGCGGTCGGTCAGCCAGCCCGACGCCAGCGTCCCCACAAAGTTCATTACGCCCATCAAGGCCAGCACACTTGCGGCCACAGTGGTGGTAAAACCGTGTTCGACGGCATGGGCCATCAAGTGGGTGCCAATCAAGCCGTTTGAGGTGGCGCCACAAATAAAAAAGGTACTGGCGAGCAGCCAAAAATCGCGACTAGCGAGGGCGATGCGCATCACCCCAGCTTGGGCGACGCCATTGGCGCGGGCAGTGGCTTCGCCACCGAATGGCGCTAGGCCGATATCGCTGGGGTCGGTGCGTACAAAGATGACAATCGGGATCAACAAAATAATCGTCACGGCCGCAAGCAACAACGAGGCATAACGCCAACCACTGGCGGCTCCGACCAGCGCCAATACCGGCACAAACAAGAGTTGGCCGGCGCTGGTGGCCGCGCCAAACATCCCTTGTACCAGCCCGCGCCGGGCCACAAACCAGCGGGTGGCCACGGTGGCGCCCAGCACGCCGCCGACAATACCCGTGCCCAACCCACTCAGCGCACCCCAATAAATACTAAACATTAGGGTGTCTTGGATGGTGGTGCCAGCGGCGGCGCTGCCGGCGATTAATATCATGCCAAAAATAGCAGTGCCCCGGGTGCCGATGCGCTCGATGAGCATGCCCACAAAGGGACCAGCTAAGCCATACAAAATCAAGCCAATCGAGACGGCAAAGCCAATCGAGGCCCTGGTCCAACCAAACTCTTGGGTTAATAACGGCAAAAAGACCCCAGGGGCCACGCGGGTGCCCGCCGAAATAATCAAGGCACCGGCAATTGCTGCCGCCACCAACCAATGCCGGGTGATGCGCATGGGGGAACCTTTCACATAGGGTGATTTTTTTAATGTGTATGCTAATTATAGCCGTTTGCAAAAATTTTTGCCAAGGGTATGATGTGCAACTTGCATGATAAAATAGACCCAATTCGAAATTAAATGCCTACAGTGAATCACATCATGCAACCACAAATCAGCGAAATCTTGGCCACGCTGGCCACACTCACTAGTGCCCGCACCAAAAAACACTACGTCAGCCAAGGGGTACGCGAGCCCATGTTTGGCGTGCCGGTGGGTGTGCTCAAACCCATCGCCAAACCGTTGATTGGTAATCAGGCCTTGGCCGAAGGCTTATATGCCACCGGTAATTATGATGCCATGTATTTGGCGGGGATGATTGCCGATGTCGATGCCATGCAACCGGCTGATTTTTGGCGTTGGATCGGGCGGGCTGATTGTTATATGCTGTCGGATTTTGTGGTGGCGGTGACGTTGGCCGAGACTGATTTCGCGCAAACAGTGGCGGATGAGTTCATCAACGACCCCGGTGAATTTGTGCAATCTGGGGGATGGAGTTGCTACGAATGGCTACTCGGTTCCCGCAAAGACCACGAGTTTGACCCGGCGCACATCCAACAGTTGTTACACATGGTCGAAACCAGCATCGTCCACAAACCCTTGATTACTCAACACGCCATGATCCGCTTTGTGGTGGCGGTGGGGGTGTCGTATCTGCCGTTGCACGCGCAGGCCTTGCACACTGCTACAATCATCAATCAATTGCTCAACGGCACCCCCACCAAAAAACCACTGTATGCCGACCCGGTGGCGAATATTACCCAGGCCATCAACAAAAATCGGATTGGCTTTAAACGGCGCCATGTACGCTGTTAAATGGAAACGGAGATTCCACGAGACGTAGCAGGCTGCGGCTGTACACACATGCTGGGAATGTCTCCGCGCGCTCTGCGTCCTCTGTGCGAGATAAATACCATATCGCTCAAACAGACTTTCATCGCCGCACCGCAATTAACAACACATCGCTCCGCGCTCTCTGTGTGCTCTGTGCGAGCCACCGATGATCAACGACAAGCCTCGGCTTGAATCAACGCCAATTGATTGGCGATACCACCAGGCATGTGGCGGCTCGGTTTGCCGTCTTTGAGGATGCGCCACCACGGGATGGCATAGGGCGACGGTGCCCCATCAAGCTCGAC
>DBCF01000160.1 GCA_002292925.1 Roseiflexaceae bacterium UBA965
ATGTGGTGGGGAATTCCAGTCACAATGCCTTCATCGATGGATTGTTTTGGGCACGCAATAATCGTTGGCTGGTGCCGGCGTTGATTGTGGCCGTTTGGTGGGGCGTGCGCCACCACAATCTGCGGATTGCGCAGATTGTAGTATGGATGCTGGTGGTCATGCTCTTGGCAAATCCGGTGTTGATTGGTCTGCCCTATATTTCATTTTTTACCAACGAAACCGTGATTACTGCCATGTACGTGCCCATGGGGTTGACCATTGCGTGGTTACTTGGCTGGATGGTGGTGCGCCTGCCACGCTGGCAACTCGTGGCGGTATTGGCGATGACGGTGCTGGCAGTGCTGAGTGCCAATGATTTGCAACAGGTAATCAACGACGAAACCATTATCGCCACCGCCGATGATTTGAATGCCATCCAGTGGATCGATGCCAATTTGCCCAACGATGCCGTGGTATTGACCAATGCCAGTGGTTGGATGTGGCAGATTGATCGTGGCAGTGATGGCGGCTGGTGGCTTTTGCCCTTGACGGGCCGCCAAGTCACCACCCCCCCGGTGCTGTATACCCATGGTGCTGATGATTGGGTGCGCCAAATAAGTGAACAAACGGGACAAATCCGTGATGCCGATGGCAGTTGGCCGGCATTACAGACGTTTTTGCAAACACACCCCGACATAACCACCATCTATGCCACCAATCGGGGTGGTGCCGCCAAAAGCGATACCTTGCGCGGCAACCCAGAATTAGTCGAACTGTACCGAGTGGGTGATGTGACGGTTTTTGCGGTGCCACGATGAACAGCGAACTCAGCGAGCGTGAACTGCAAATTTTGCTCCTCGTCGCCCAAGGGCTGAGTAATCGCCAAATCGCCGGGCAGCTCGACATTAGCGACAACACCGTCAAAGTCCACGTACGCAATATTTTTGCAAAAATAAATGTGGCTTCACGGACCGAAGCAAGCATGTATGCAGTGCGTCATGGCCTGATTGTGGTAGAAAACCAATCAGCGGCACCCGCACCCACTGTGGCACCGCCAATCGAGCCCGTCGTCGCTGTTGTGTCACTGCCCCCGACCCAGCGCTGGCGGTGGGTGGCGGCGGTGCTGGGTGTGGTCGTGGTGCTGGGCGTGGGCGGGGTGGTGTGGTGGACGACGCAGCCGCCTGTCGCCCCAGTGATTCGCCAACAATCTTCGGCGCCTACGCGCTGGGCCCGGCTACCGGCCGTGCCCGATCCCCAGCCCGATCAACAATTCGCGGTGTATGCCGGGCAATTGTATGTGTTTGTGGGGAATCGTAGCGCTCAATGGCTCCAATTCAATGGTGCCACCCGTACCTGGCAGGTATTGACCGACTTGCCGTTTGTCGTGCCGACTGGCGCCAAGCTCTGGGCCGATGGGGCGGGGTTGTGGGTGGTTGGTGCCGACGACGGTGATGGTGTCTGGCGCTGGGATGGCCAACAATGGCAGCGCCAACCAATGCTCCCTGCTGATGTGACGGTGGCTGGGGTTGTGCGGGTAGATGGGGCATTATTGGTGCTCGGGCAAACCAACACCGCCGCCACTATGTTGACGACGTGGACATTGGCGCCACAGGATCAATCGTGGCAATCTGGGATTGATTTTGCACCTGCCCTCGCGAATCCCCAGTTGGTGGTACTCGAAGGTGTGGTCTATTTGTTTGGGGATGGTGTGCATGTCTGGCGCTTGGATGTAATGACGCAACGGTGGGTGGCCGATCGTGATTTGCCGTTTGCGTGGTCGAACGGGGCGGTGACCACCGTGCTGGGTTCGATTTTGGTAATCGATGCGACGACGCCTGCGTTGTGGGCATATGTGCCCGGTCAAGGGGTTGTGAGCAAACAAATCGTCCCAACGCAAATTGCATTGGGACGACAAGTGGTAACGTGGCAGGCGCAATTGATAATGCCTAATCTTGATGGCACGGTAATTAATGTCTATCAAGCGGTGTACCAGACGTTTGTGCCGGTGATGCCATAGGTTACGACTATTCGGGGGTACCGTTGTAGTCGTCGCCACTCGGTCCGAGTGGGCTCATGGTCATGACGCGGGTAATCACGGCAATCGGGCTGGCACTGGTAAACGAAGCGCTCCCTGCATAGGCAATGGTACAGCCGGCTTGGGCATCGGTAATCGCAGGGCACCAATAACCGAACTCCGAAAATGCAGTGGCATTTGTTGCTGAGGTAATGGTTGCATCCATTGGGCTCACCGAGACTTTGCTACCTGCGATAATTGATGCAGTGGTGAGCGTGCCAACACTGACACCGTTTTGGTTGTATAGCGTCATTGTGACGGTAGCCGCCGAGGTGCCGACGTTTTGTACGGCAAAGAGTGTGCGTTGGCGTGATGCACTTTGGCAAACTGCATCGTTGACACTTGGTACAAAGCATTTGGTGCTATAGCGTACAAAGGGCACATTGACGGTGGTACCACCACTCATGATGCCTGGGGTGGCAGTGGTTAGTCCGGCACCGAGCACTTTGCTGATGGCGACGATATTGTTGCCAACAGTTTTTGATTCGATTACTGCAGACCCGATTGAATTATTAGGCATCCCTGAGCCGCTCGTGACATTGTTTTTATTACCAACAGAGTTTTTCAGCGCATCACAACCTGGCACGCTGGCCTTGGCAAAGGCGGGGATGTCAAGGGTGATTTTGCTTGTCACCGCACTTGCCAATACACCATTCGTACGTACTTGATAGGTAAAGGAAACATCAATGGTGGTGGGGGTAGACGCAAGGTTTTGGATGGCATACGCCGATGATTGATCACCATCACCGTAATTGATGTTACACATTGCAGATGGCATATAAATCTTGGTCGCACCATCTGCGGCAGTGCCTTTGAATCCTTCGAAGCTGTTGGCGTATTTGTTGATGGTGCTGGTTTCGAGGGCTGAGGCAACCATGCTCCCCGTCGACGTAATTACCGCTGAGCCATTGAATGTACATCCTGATGGTGGCGTGTAATTGCCTGATGCAGAAGTTGTCACACTCCCCATGTCGACGGCATAAACTGCCCCAGGTGCTAATGATGGGGTGGTGACACTATAGGCCGTGTCGCCGTTGGGCCATTTGACCGCAATACTCGCCGTACTGCTACTGCTGCCGACGTTTTGTACGTTGAAGCGGGTGGTGAGTTTGTCGTTGAAGCAGGCCTTCATGACGGTGGGGACGATAATCGTACCGCTACCGTCGGTGCTCTGGAACCCGTTCGAAACAGGGCGCACCTTGATGACTGAGTCATTTGATACCTGGACCATGGTGGCGATTAACGGTTGGTTTGATGAAATCACCGCCCCGCCCTTCCAGGTTGATGACAAACTACTCACCGTTGATATCGCAATTGATGAGCTGGCCTTGACGGGAATGGTGACGGCGCTACCGTTGGAGTTGACCAGCGGGTAGTCAGCGGTCGTACCGTCAGCGGCGTTATAAAACGTCACGCTCAAATTGGCGGCATCAGTGCCCACATTCATGTAGGTAATTGAGGTGACATAATTGGTTTCGTAGGCGTTAGAGGCTGCAAAAGCGGCGCTCACACTACTCGCAAGCAAGACCATGAGCAATAGACTGCTCATCCATAATCGACGCAAATGGGTCATAGCAACTCCTTTTGATAATCAACTGACTCTACTATAGACGCTCTATATCAGATATGCCATAATACCTTTGGATTATTTGGCAAGGAATTCATATGAAAAGACGATTTTTGTCCCCATATATCTGGTTGCTCATCGTGATTGTGTCGTTGTCGGGATGTGCCGCCACGGCTCCCGCTATGCCTACCCCCAATGTTCCCGTCCAAGCAGGCAAAGCATTGCTCCGTGGTCGATTGTTGACTCCTCAAGGGGCAGTGATTGCCAACCGTGCCGTCCATTTGGCCCCCATCTATGGCGAAGGTGATCAGCTCGCCTATGTGTTTGATGCAGCTACTGGGGTGGGCAGTGTGACCGACGCCAACGGGGGATTCGTCATGGTCAATATTCCTCCCGGGCGTTACGTGTTCTTGGTCGTCGTAAGTGAAGGTTTGACCGCTGCCTTGCTTGATAACGCCGGCAACGAAAAAATCTGGGAACTCAAGGCCGACCAACTCCAAGATCTCGGTGACGCCAAGGTGAATTTACCGTAAAGCCGCAGCCTGCTGCGGCTCTACGGATTTTCGTGCATCCATTCATCCCAAAGCAGTTGTTGGGCCGCTACAATCGTGGGCAACGCCGTCGCAATCAGTAGTAATTGCGCATCGCGACGATCAATCGCCGCAATGATGTCTGCCGGCGTGGCGGTGTCAATGTCGAGGCACCACGCATCCAACTCCATGTCGTGCATGATGCCCTGCGCTTTGGGTAAATAGCCGATGACGACTGCGGGTTGCCCCGTGCCCAGCCGCAAAATCGCCCCGTGCAAACGGGTCGTCAGCAGACAATCGAGCTGGGCATAGGCCTGTTGTAAGGCGGTGGGGTCAGCAATAAACGGTATGAGGTAGACACTGGGATGATTGATGCGTTGGGCAATCCGTTGCGCCACCTGTCCATCATCCCAGCTGGGGTTAACCTCGTGGCACTGCACAAACAAGCGTACTTGCCAGCCGAGGGTCAGGTAATGGGTGATGACGTGGGTCATCAC
>DBCF01000260.1:0-187 GCA_002292925.1 Roseiflexaceae bacterium UBA965
CGTACACGACGGGCAATGCCAGCGTACCATTCAGGCACCCTCGGGGATGATGACAGTGGTTTGGTGCTGACACACTGGGCAGGTGATAGTGGCGTTCATGCTGTGACTTTCTGGTTAGCGTGACTTTTCACGTACATATTGCTCGAGCTCGCTGGCCAAAATCCGCTCTTGTTGCATGCTGTCGCGG
>DBCF01000260.1:267-2788 GCA_002292925.1 Roseiflexaceae bacterium UBA965
GCCGATTTCGTCTTGGCGGCGATACAACTTGCCGATTGCGCCGGTGTCGTCATAGACCGTGCGCATGTTGGCGTTGAGTTGCAAATCACTGCGCAAGCCTTTGGCCATACTCACCAAGCCGTCGTGGTTGCGCTTGAGCGGGAAGAAGGCCACTTTGATCGGTGCCAAATGGGGCTTGAGGTGCAATACCGTGCGGTAGAATTCATCCACCACCGGTTGGGTGACGCCCCGCAGTTTTTTGCCGACCTCGATACCTTCGGCGCCGGGCATATTGAGCAACTGCTCGATTTCGGGCAAGCGATTGCCCAAATCACTGCCGATGGCGTCGGCTTGGGCAGTGATGGCGTCGCGTTGCTCGGCGCTGATTTTTTCGTTGCGGCTGACCGATTTGCGGAAGGTGTCAAGGGCGGCTTGTATCGCCTCGACCTTGTCACTGGCAGGTGTTTTGACCATCTGCTCGTCGTAGGCCTCTGACAACACGGCCAAGAAGCAGCGCCCCACCCCTGCCGACGGCTCAATCACAAACGGCACCACGTGGCGGTTGTTGGCTTGGTCGTAGTAGGTCAGTTTGGTGACGCTATCGCGGTTTGGGGCTACTTTGGCCGCCAAGCCGAGGTTGTCTTGGTCACGGGAATGTGAGCCGAGGTCGTAGTCGCTGCGGCTGGCGATACCTTCGATTTCTTCGTAGCCGAGGGTGGGGTAGTCGTACATCAAATCGTAGGTGCGCTTGGAATAATGTGCCAAATCGCCTTTGGGCACATCGTAGACTTGGATTTTGCTCCGGGGCACGCCAATCGATTCCCACCAGCTCAAACGATCTTCGAGCCAGCGTTCGTGCCAGGCTTCGTCGCTACCGGGCATCACAAAGTACTCGATTTCCATTTGTTCGAATTCGCGCACGCGGAACAAAAAGTTGCGTGGGTTGATTTCGTTACGGAAGGCCTTGCCTACTTGGGCAATCCCAAACGGCAATTTGCGACTCGTGGTCGACAGCACATTGCCAAAGTTGGCAAAGATGCCTTGGGCCGTTTCGGGGCGCAGATAGGCGAATGAATCACTGTCGGCCACGGGGCCGATGGCGGTTTTGAACATCATGTTGAAGGGGCGCGCTTCGGTCAAATCGCTCGAGCCACAGGTGGGGCACTTGCCTTTGATGTGGTCGGCCCGCCAGCGCCCTTTGCAGTTTTTGCAGTCAACCAAGGGATCGTTGAAGGTTTCTTCGTGGCCCGAATACTTCCAGACCAGTTTGTTCATCAAAATAGCGGCATCTAGCCCTTCCATGTCATCACGGGCATAGACGTTGGTGCGCCACCAAGCATTGATGATGTTGTTTTTGAGCTCGACTCCTAACGGGCCGTAGTCAAACACGCCTTGGAGTCCGCCGTAGATGTCGGAACTCGGGAAGATGAAGCCGCGGCGTTTGCACAGAGACGCCAACTGTTCGAGTGAGGCTGCCGGCATGGGGCTGCTCCTTGCTGAGCCCGGGGCACACAAAAACCCCAGGCGAAACGAATCTCGCCTGGGGACGCAATGTTTGCGCGGTTCCACCCCAGTTACCAAGGCCATCACGGCCTCGATCCCTCTTTGTGTATTGTGTTGTCTAGCTCTGCGGTGCCGTTCACGTCAACTATGGTCGAGCTCACACGCTCCTCGACTCGCTGGACACTCGTTGGTCGCTACTCTCCGCTTCATCGCTTGCCTGTGAGTATAGCACGGGCATCGGGGTGCGGGCAAGCCACAGGTGTGTGCCGCCGCCAATCAGCAGACACATCACGCCTATTATGAAAAAAACTCCCTGCGGGGCGCCGTCGTGAATGGGCGGCGGTGGCAGTGGTACGGTGGCGCCATCCGGAAAATCGGCGACGCTCCCTTTGTAGACGATATCCTCATGCATGCGTGTCGGCGTCGCTTGCACCGTCACCCCCACATCCCACACCAGCACTGGGCTGGCGGCGGCAGTCGCAGTCGCACTGGGCTGACAGGTACTCAAGTCAAGCTGACATGCAGTTTGGGCCATGTCAATCGTCGCCATTTGCACATCAAAGGGATTGTATAACGTGACCACTGGGTCTGCGCTACTGGGCCACTGGATGGTCTGACAGCCGGTTTGGCTACGGGTAATGACTTTGGTGGCGTCGTGGCTTTTGAGCGTCCAGTCGGTCAATGATTGCCCTTGGGGGGCACACAGTACCAACACTGGCGTGCGATTGCTGATGCGCATGCTCACTAACGCGGTGATGGGCGTCACACTAACGCGCAGGGTGCCTTTGGTGCGGGTGAGCGATGTGGTGCGGGTCTCGCTGGGGGTTTTGGTGAGCGATGTGGTGCGGGTCTCGCTGGGTGTTTTGCTGGGTGACGGGGTGTGGCTGGGTGATATCGTTTTGGTGATACTCGTTGTTTTGGTGATTGACGGGGTGCGCGTCGTGCTGGCTGTTTTGCTGGGACTCCCGGTCGTGGTGGCAAGGGGCGTTTTGGTGATACTAGGGGTATATGTCTCACTTGGTGTCTTGGTCAGAGACGG
>DBCF01000260.1:2796-4424 GCA_002292925.1 Roseiflexaceae bacterium UBA965
GGTGTTTTGGTGGGAGAGGGGGTTGTGGTATCGCTGGGTGTTTTGGTAGGGGATGGAGTGGTAGTATCGCTGGGTGTTTTGGTGGGTGATGGAGTGCTGGTGTCGATCTCAATTGATATTATGGGCGCAGATGGGATAGCGGTGTCACTAGGCATCGTAATTGCCGTGGCGGTATCGGAGGGGATGGCGGTAGCGGTAGCGGTGGCAGGGGCGGTGGTCACCGTTGCGGTAGCATTGAGTGTGCCAATCGACGGTGCCCCTTTGATGATAAACGTCGCACCATCGGGGACGCGGGCCATACTTTCGCTGCTTTTGAGCGCCCCAAAGTCGATGCGGTCGACTTTGGCGCCACTGGCGTCAAGCAATACTACAGCGTCGCCGGTGTTGTTGAGGATGGCTGAGGTGATTGCCACCGCCAATACGGCATGGGGGGCGATGATGCTCCCGGCGGGGATGGTGGTTTGGGTGCCACCGGGGGTATCGTCGTCGATGCGCCAGCCACTGACGTCGACGGTAGTATCGCTGGTGTTATAGAGCTCTACCCATTCGGGGCCACTACTCGGCGCCGGGAAGACTTCGTTGATGAGGATGCTCGCCCACAATATCAATGCCAACATATACGCTCCTTTCTGCTCAATACAGTTTGTGAGCTATACCGTTTGCGGTAAGTCAAAAGGTACGATTGACACGTGGTAATTGCGTATAGCGGCTATTCAATAGTGGTGCATATGCTAAAATGCCAGTAAGTTTGGGGTGGGCAGTGCGCTGTTTTTTGATCGTGTGCACACAAATAATATCGAAATGCGTGCTGTTTTTGGCGTGGTTGTTACCGATGTAATTTGAGTATTCTTGTGGTGTAGGTAAATAGAATGGAGCAAATAATCAATGACAATACCGCCTAAATCTTTGCTGATTCCGCAGCCGCAATTGCTTTTGCTTGCGGAACAACTGCTCTACGGCGTCAAAACCGAAACCGCAACGGATGATATTGAACGAGCATTGTCAGACATCAGCCTAGCGGCATTGATTGCGGGGTTGTGTGATGATAATGCGAAAAAAACCTTTTGGATCAATATATATAATGCCTGGTTTCAAATACTTGCGATTCGCCTAAGCAAAACGCAGCCGCAGATATTTACCGAAAAACTGATTCCTATTGCCGGTATCCACTTTAGTTTGGATGATATTGAGCATGGAATTTTGCGCAAATATCGGTGGAAGTATAGTCTCGGATATTTGCCACAATTCAATCCAGCACCGCATATCATACAACTGTGTGTCGCCGCCATAGACTATCGCATTCATTTTGCGTTGAATTGTGGCGCAAAAAGTTGTCCGCCCATCGCGTTTTATCAATACGCACAGCTCGAAACCCAATTAACAATGGCGACAAATTCATTTCTCAATGCAGAAACAACCATTGATGCACCCAACAAAATCGTTAAAGTGAACAGAATCATGTTGTGGTTCAACGGTGATTTTGGTGGTAACGGTGGTATCAAACAGATCTTGACCACCTATTGTGCCCACGATGTGCGGGTATATCGCATTGTATTCAACCAATACGACTGGAGCACGTTGCTCAAAAATTACGTTGCCGAGTAGGGGCGAATGATATCCGATTGGCG
>DBCF01000226.1:0-173 GCA_002292925.1 Roseiflexaceae bacterium UBA965
ATGCCTAGTTCGGCTAGCGCAAGCGCAACCGCTCCATGGATGAGCATGCCGGCGATGGCTGCCTGATATATCCGCTCAATGAAATCATCACTCTGCCCCATCAGTATGATAATCGGCCAACCGGTGATGATGACACCTAATAATGCAATAGCCAAAATTCCCAATGCGTCACC
>DBCF01000226.1:227-2800 GCA_002292925.1 Roseiflexaceae bacterium UBA965
AGGAAGGAGGAAGGAGGAAGCGTGAAGTGCTCCTACCCCAGCGTCATTCTATGCCGGGCGCGCGCACCCGTTGCATGGAATCTCCGTGCGGGTCGCTATGTAATGATGCCCGACGTAGGGTGTATGCATAGGGGGATTACCCGCACAATGCGTATTTTGGTGAGTGATTCCGCCCAAAAAACGCTATCTCTTGACAATTCCTAACCAAAACGCCTATAGTGTTGCAATAGCTGTCCGTTATGGATGAAAATCATATTTTAGAGGGATGTCTGATGCCTGACAAATTAGTTATCGTTGAGTCGCCTGCTAAGGCCAAAACGATTGAAAAATATCTTGGTGCGGGGTACAAAGTGCTGGCCTCTGTTGGTCATGTGCGTGACTTACCCGAAAGCAACGAATCAATCGATGTCGACCACGATTTCACGCCGACCTATGTCATCATGCCCGACAAAGAACATGTTGTCGCACAGTTACGGAGCTCGGCCCGCACCGCGAGTGCCGTCTATATGGCAACAGACCCTGACCGCGAAGGTGAAGCGATTGCCTGGCATATCGTCCAAGCCATCAACATCCCCAAGAAAACCCCCGTTTTCCGTGTATCATTCAGCGAAATTACTCCCAACGCCGTCAAACAAGCCATCGCTAATCCCCGGGACATCGACATGGCGCTGGTTGATGCCCAACAAGCCCGCCGCATCCTCGACCGCTTGGTGGGCTATCGCTTGTCACGCGTCTTGTGGAAGCGCGTGCGGCGTGGTTTATCCGCTGGTCGAGTACAATCCGTCGCCGTACGCCTCGTGGTCGAACGTGAGCGTGAGATTTTGGCGTTTGTGCCCCAAGAATACTGGACCATTGAAGCCGATTTATTGCAACAAAAAACCAACGCCAATCCCTTCCGCTCCAGTTTAATCGAAATTGTCGGCAAAAAGCTCGATAAATTCGATATCAATAATCAACCTCACGCCGAACAAATCGTGGCAGACTTAGCCAACGCCATTTGGCGGGTAGCCAATGTCAAACGGAGCGACAAGCGCCGCAATGCGGCTCCTCCGTTTACCACCAGTACGATGCAACAAGAAGCCTCGCGCAAGCTGGGGTTCTCGGCTAAAAAAACAATGATGGTAGCTCAACAACTCTACGAAGGGATCGACCTCGGTGCCGAAGGCACCGTCGGTCTGATTACCTACATGCGTACTGACAGCGTCAATGTGTCGCAAGATGCCCAACAAGAAGCCCGCGAGTTTATTGCTACCCAATACGGCAAAGATGCAGTTCCTGCCAAACCCAACAACTACACCACCAAATCACGGGGTGCCCAAGAAGCCCACGAAGCAATTCGCCCCACTTCGGCAATGCGTATGCCGGCCACTGTCAAAACGCGACTGACCAACGATCAATCACGCTTGTATGACTTGGTTTGGAAGCGCTTCATCGCCAGCCAAATGGCACCAGCCGTATTTGATAGCATGACGGTTGATATTGCGGCGGGCACCACCATCACTACCCCTGCAGCGTATACCTTTCGGGCCACGGGCTCGGTGCTCAAAGTACCCGGCTTTTTGGCGGTCTACAATGTGAGCCTCGACGATGGCGAAGAAGACGAAGATAGCGAACGGCGCTTGCCCCTCTTGACCGTCGGCGAAGAATTACGCTTGCATGCACTGACACCCAACCAGCACTTCACCGAACCATTGCCGCGCTTTAGTGATGCCAGCCTCATCAAAGAACTCGAACGCCTCGGGATTGGCCGACCGTCGACCTACTCGCCCACTATCGCCACCATCGTCGACCGCAAATACGTCGAATCAACCAATCAACGCTTTACCCCGACAGTGTTGGGCATGACGGTGACTGATTTGTTGGTTAGTGATTTCGCCAATATCGTCGACTATGAATTCACGTCGGACATGGAAAAAAACCTTGATACCATTGCCGACGGTGATGCCCCGTGGGTGCCGGTGATTCGGGCCTTCTACGAACCGTTTAACAACGCCATTATCGCCAATACTGGTGTACGGGTTGACGTCGAATCTGGTCTCCCCTGCCCCAAATGCGAAGGGGGCATGTTGGTGGTGCGGTTTGGTCGCCAAGGCGAATTCGTGGGGTGCAATCATTACCCCGAATGTGATTTCACCAGCGACTTCAACCGTGACAGCAACGGTAACATTGCCATCAAAGGGCGCGATAGCGCCGGTGATTTGATTGCCATGCCCGATGTGGCCTGTGATATTTGTGGTGGGCCAATGGCGGTCCGCAAAGGGCGCTTTGGCAACTTCCTGGCCTGTATGCAATACCCCACCTGCAAAGGGACGCGCAAATTGGGTCGTGATGGTAAACCCGCCGCTCCCCCCGAACCAACTGGTGTGCAGTGCCCCAAATGTGACCAAGGTCAGCTCCTCGCTCGCCGCGGTAAATTTGGTCGCCCATTCTATGGCTGTCAGCGCTACCCACAATGCGATTATTTGGTGAATGATTTGGCCGAGGTCGCGAATTTCGATCCCGTCGCCGAAGCCGCTAAACCACCACGACGCACCAACGCTCGTACCGCTGCCGCCACGAGCAAAGCCAAGCCG
>DBCF01000179.1:0-1895 GCA_002292925.1 Roseiflexaceae bacterium UBA965
TATTAGGCGGCGCCTTTCGTTGTAGTTATTGTTTTCGCGCCGCCTTCTTAAAAACCATCAGCGAACAGAGCACTAAATGGCCACCCAACACCAACCCTACCAGGTTATCAGCCAATCGGCTGATATCGAGTTCCGTTATTATCCTGCTGCGACATTTGCCAGGGTACATGTACAAGGAACCAATCTACTTACCGCGGGATTTCGGCAACTCGCCAACTATATTTTTGGGGGTAATCAGGCCAATCAAGCCATCGCCATGACCATTCCCGTCGTATTAGAGCCTGGTGCCCAAAAGCGCGACGGGCACGTATCGTTTTATTTGACTGATCCAAATGCACCACAACCTGTTGCGTCGGCCGTGCAAATCACCCATCAAGACGGCAGACACGTTGCAGCCATTACTGTGACGGGTATCGTGCGCCAATCGAAACTTGATGCCATTGCGGCTCGTCTACATGCCACTCTTGTCGCACAAGGACGAGAATGCAGTGCCACCCCTGAGTTTCGTTTTTATAATCCGCCATGGCGACTATTTGGGCGCCGTAGTGATGTGCTTTTTACATTAAATGATGTGCCTACACCATAAACACCCCGTTTGATTGGTTAGTGCAGGTCACGGTAGACATACCACGCTAGGCGGTAATAACTCGGGCGGCCATCAGGTTGATAACAGGCGCCGCCCGTGCAATTCCCTGCCACAAACGGAATATGCACCAACCCCCATTTTTGGGCATTACTGCCCGTATCAGGGGGGAAATCCTCGTATTTAAACCAAAAGACCACGGGGATTTCACGGCTCCCATCAGACAATAGTCGAGACGCCAACACCCGATACACCGCCCCCAAATAATTAGCCTGCCCAAGTTCGGTTTGGGTACTATACGCCACGTTATAGCCGATTTCGGTCACCCACACTGGCCGCAACGGGTCATTGAGGGCAACCAGTTGTGCCCGCAAGCGATCATAGGCTTGGGTCTGATTACGCACCCCGATAAACGCTAATTCCCACGGGTATGAATGGTACCCCACCGCATCGAGTGGCCAACGCCCTAATTCGCTATAGGCCAGTTGGAAGGCGCTACTCGAATAAATAGCCGCCAAATAGGCCATATCAGTCTGTACAAGACGCCCAGCAGCATCATCACTCCCTCGGGGGTGCAATCCCCCCAAAATAATCGGGGTGGTGGCACAATATGTCTGCAAACCACCGCCACGACAAGCGCGATAGAGCGTGGTAGTGAGTTGGGCTACCACTGTAGCCGGCACCGCATTCCCCAATGGGCCATTACTGGTATAGCGTGGTAAGCGGTTTTGTTCGTTGAGTACTTCAATTGCCCCGATTTTTGTGCCATAGCGCGCCACGATTTGCCATGCCCGTGTCATCCACACCTGCATGTATTTATTGTAATTGAGGCCATATTTGGGGTCGGTGCTGTAGGGGCCACGGGCGAGCTCATTGGCATCAACACCCATAATCACATCAAAATTGAGTAACAGCAACACCTTGATTTGATGACGCGGGGCAACAGTATTGATAAAGTAGTCATAGCGACTAATCGCCGTCACCACCGCTGCATCACTAGCCCAATAATCGACCGGTAAACGGATGTCGATACGGACCCAACGCACGCCAAGTTGCGCCATTTCGATGCCCATTTGGTCGATGGCTTGGGTATTCAAGATATTATTGTTTACTTCAAAGTATGGATCGCGCCCGACAAGTCCCATCATATCGGCGGGCACCAATGTCCCTGATAGCCGCGTCGCCGTTGCACTAGGGGTCATTGTACGTATAGGCGTCACGGTAAGTGTCTGGGTGCGCGTGGCAGTGCGCGTCGGCGTGTTGGTACGAGTATTCGTTGCAGTACGGGTAGCAGTATTGGTACGGGTATTGG
>DBCF01000179.1:1970-5460 GCA_002292925.1 Roseiflexaceae bacterium UBA965
TCGGTGCGGGTATTGGAGTGCGTCGGCGTCGCTGTCCACGTGCGGGTATTGGTACGTGTCCGTGTATCAGTACGTGTCCGTGTATCAGTACGCGTCCGTGTGTCGGTGCGGGTAAGTGACGCTGTGCGCGTATTGGTGGTGGTCTTGGTCAATGAAGGCGTCATTGTGGCCGACGGTGTCATTGACAGCGTCGGTAGTCGTGGGACGATGGCAGCAACTGGGGTTGGGATATACATCCAGAGCCAACTACTGATGATAATTATGCAAATTTGGAATACGCGCAATAATCCGACTCCAACCGCTTACCACATCCTATACTTCAGACTTACCCACATCGCTTATTGTTCCGGGCGATAGCCAACCGCAGCGTGCATACGTTTCATCACCGCGACCCCGATATAAAACGACGCCAAACTACAAAACAACACACCCATGAGACACACCAGCACGCGACCCAGTTTTTGACGACCGTCGACTTCCACAAAGCGCTCCGGCGGGAATGACTCGGCCTTGGATGTCCCTTTACGCCATGTCAGCCCGGCAATCGGGCTATCGGGTAGCCGTTCAAACAGATGGGCCACCGTCGCCAAGGCCGGCAAATCGGTATCGTTGACTGGTTGGACGCGGATCAACCACGCCCCAGCCAATTCTGCCCGCCCATTGGCATAGACCACGATCGGCGCATAGACGGGGAGTTGGTTGAGTACGGCTAATTCCCAGCCCGATGCACAATTTGCACAGGTCAATTGCACAAAACGATGGTAACCACCTGCATCCGCTGGATTGTTGATGACGATGCGATTATCAACATGCTCCCCCAGCATAAACGGCACTACTGGATTGGGTACATAGGGCGTTGTAGTGGGGGCTGGGGTGGCAGTGGCAGCTCCATTAAAAATGAGTAAATTACGGTTGTTGGTGGGCAACATCAGTTGTTGTACGACCAACGGCAAAGGGGATGAATCGAGTACCGTCGCCTGTACCGGCAGTGGCAATTCCCATGTTTCACGGAAACTCGTGGCCATCCCGAGATCAACTACCAGCGTGCGCGTATCATCTGCCCCAATCACCACCAAGGCTGCTTGGGGTACGATGAGTGGATCAGAAGCGGCCGCATGCGTTGATACCATGCCCCATTGCACTGCAATAAACACCGCACAGAGCGAACCAAAAGAAACGATATAACGCATCACAGTGTCATAACCTTTACAAAATTGGTGGTACCACCCACGGCAATCGGATGTCCACCCACCAACACCACCACACTCCCTGCCGGCAAAATCCCTTGGCCAACAATCATCATTTGGAGTAATTCAGCCAAATCATCGAGACGACTCACCGCCCTGGCATGATAGGCCTGCACGCCCCACACCAACGCCAAACGATTCACCGTAGTCGGCTCTGGCGACACCGCAATAATCGCCATTTGGGGGCGATGGCGTGACACGAGGCGTGCCGTCAACCCCGACATGGTAAAGGCGATAATCGCCACCGCATTGACTTGGACTGCAATTGCACAGGCGGCATGACTCATGGCATCGGCGGTGAAATCAGCAGGACCATGCACCGTTGGCAATGGGGCGCCGACATCACCGCTACGGCCACTTTTTTCGCTGACGATGGCAATGCGGTGCATCATCTGTACCGCCTCAATCGGCCACGCACCGGTGGCAGTTTCGCCACTCAACATCACTGCATCCGTACCATCGATAATCGCATTGGCCACGTCACTCGCTTCGGCACGGGTGGGGCGTGGGTTACGGATCATCGAATCGAGCATCTGGGTTGCGGTAATCACCGGCACCCCCATGAAATTAGCCGCTTCGATGATGCGTTTTTGGGCGAGTGGGACCAATTCGGGAGGCATTTCGACCCCCAAATCGCCACGGGCAACCATCACGCCATCACACAGGGCGAGGATGCCATCGAGGTCATCGAGGGCTTCGGGTTTTTCGAGTTTGGCAATAACCCCGACGGTGGCGCCGTGTGACGCAATCGCCGCCCGTATAAGTTCCATATCGGCAGCCCGGCGCACAAACGACAAGGCCACGTAGTCGACCCCTTGGGCCAACCCAAACGCCAAATCTTCACGGTCTTTTTCGGTCAAGGCCGGGATGCTCACTGCCACGCCAGGCAAATTAATCCCTTGGTTTTGGCGGAGCTCACCCCCGGCGATAACGCGTGTGGTAACCGTATCACCAGCGACTGACTGCACACTCAGCTCGAGCAACCCATCACTAATCAAAATCCGATCACCCACAGTGACATCTTGGGGCAAATGTTGGTAGGTGGTTGAGACGCCGTTGCCATCCCCAATAATCGGGTGAGTCGTAATCGTAAAGGTAGCGCCTGGGAGCAACTGCACAGCTTGCCCATTCACCAAGGCGCCAGTGCGGATTTTTGGCCCTTGTAAATCTTGCAAAATCGCTACCGATTGGTTGTTGCGCGCTGCTGCCGCCCGAATTGCGGCAATCCGTTGGGCATGATCGGCGTGGGTCCCATGCGAAAAATTCAAGCGAGCCACATTCATCCCCGCGGCAATCAAGGCATCGAGCTGGTTATCAGAATCACTCGCCGGACCAATCGTCGCCACAATCCGGGTGCGCCGCACATCATTTTGCATACAAAACCTTCTATCCTAAGAGTCAAATCGTAACAAAGGGGTAAGTTTGGTTTGCATCGCCGGGCCAATTCCCGGTACCGCCCCCAAATCATCTATCGTGGCAAACATCCCATTTGCCGTGCGGTATTCGACGATCCGCGCCGCTAACGCAGGCCCAATCCCCGGCAATGCCGCTAATTCCTCGGCGCTGGCACTATTGATGGCAAGCGTCGTTGACGCTGATTGCACCGGTGCACTTGTCGTCGCAGCACCAATACTCTGCACATGAATATGCGCTGCATCACTAATATGTGCAGCCAAATTGACTGCCGCATAATCCGCATCTGCCCGTAACCCCCCAGCCAACACCACCACATCGGCTACCCGGGCCGTCGTAGCGACCTTGTACACCCCGGGTTTCGTCACCGCACCACTAATATACACTACAACGTCAGCAACGGGGGTTGCCGGCACCGGCGTATCAGCAGGCACATCAACATTTACCAGCACTTCAGGGGTAGCCATTACCACCGGCGTCGCATTCGCATTGGCGGGTGCAACAATTTGCCATGCAATCAGCATACCACCAAGTGCGATACACCCCCACGCCGCCCATAACGCGAGTTGTTTGGTTATGATTGTTTTCATCGTACGCTCCTTTTTTGCATCACACATTCGACAGTTAACTACCGTTATGCTGATGAAAAAAGGTACGGCGCGACGTGAATAAACCACACCGCACAACTGCATGACATGCAATTGTGCGGTGGATTAACGCTGGCGCTGATATCGACAAAAAACCTCTACCAGAGATTGTGCCAACCCCGATTAGCTATTCAGTACGTTTAGCTTTGCTCGTGGCGACCGGCTTGGCTTTGCTCGTGGCGG
>DBCF01000227.1 GCA_002292925.1 Roseiflexaceae bacterium UBA965
TCATCACCGATATCTTGGAGCGGCGGACGCTCTTGGCTACAGATATCTTTGGCATAGCGACAACGGGGGTGGAAGTAACAGCCACTGGGCGGATTAGCCGGGCTGGGGACTTCACCCTGCAAGCGAATCGGCCGCGTACGCATGCGCGGATCTGCTTTGGGGATGGCGTTGAGCAACGCTTCGGTATAGGGGTGCTTGGGGGTAAAGTAGAGTTTGTCGGTTTTGGCCATCTCGACGATATAGCCGACATACATCACTGCTACCCGATCCGAGATATGCTCGATTACGCTCAAATCGTGTCCTACAAACAAATACGCTAAACCGTATTTGGCTTGGAGTTCACCGAGCAGATTCAAGACTTGGGCTTGAATCGACACGTCGAGCGCTGATACCGGCTCGTCACACACAATCAACTTGGGGTTGAGTGCCAGGGCCCGGGCAATCCCGATGCGTTGGCGTTGCCCACCACTAAATGCGTGGGGGTAGCGTGACATGTTTTCGGGGCGGATACCTACTTCACGGAGCAACTCTGCCACACGATCACTCAGCTCGCTCCCTGAGGCACGGTGCTGAATCTCGAGTGGTTCACCCACAATTTGACCAACAGTCAAACGCGGATTGAGCGATGTAAACGGGTCTTGGAAGATGATTTGCATGTTGGGGCGCAACTTGAGCATCGTGGCACGGTCAAGTTTGGCGACATCGACTTTACCAAGGGTTGGATCATTAAAAATAATCTCGCCCGCAGTTGGTTCGTGTAGCCGCAGTAATGCCCGCCCTGCGGTGCTTTTGCCACACCCTGATTCACCCACCAAGCCCAGCGTTTCGCCTTTCTTGATGTGAAAATCAATCCCGTCGACAGCCTTCACCGTGCCGGTAACACGGCGTAAAAAACCCGAGCGAATAGGAAAGTGCTTTTTGAGGCCACGTACCTCTAGCAACATATCATCGGTCGTCATGGGCGCCTCACGAGTATAGGTGGCAGCGCACGGTGTGACCCTTGGCTGCATCGACGATGGTTTCTTCGGGAAGGATGGTATCGCACACACCCTTGATTGCCACGGGGCAACGCGGATGGAAGGGACAACCAGTCACCCGTGAATAGGGGTCAGGCACGCTTCCTTCGATTGAGGCAAGAATCCCTTTGGTACGACCCAATCGGGGAATCGATTGCAACAATGCAATGGTATAGGGGTGGCGCGGTTCATAAAATATATCATCGACGGTAGCCCGTTCGACGACCCGCCCCAAGTACATCACGGCAACTTCGTCACACATCTGGGCAACCACACCCATGTTATGGGTGATGAACATGATGGACGTACCGATTTCGCTCTGGAGTTCGCGCATCAAATCCAAAATATTGGCTTCGGTGGTGACATCAAGTGCAGTGGTCGGCTCATCAGCAATCAGCAACGTGGGAGTACACGACAACGCCATGGCAATCATGGCCCGCTGGCGCATCCCACCCGATAATTCATGCGGGAATGAGTCCGCAATGCGATCAGGGTTGGGCATGCCTACCTTGGTCAATACTTCGATGGCACGCTTGCGTGATTCGACTTTGTCTTCGGTCTGATGCAAGCGAATTGCTTCTTCGATTTGATCACTAATCGTGTAACACGGATTTAGCGATGACATCGGCTCTTGGAAGATCATCGAGATGTTGTTGCCACGAATCTTGCGCATTTCAGGGCTATTGCGCTCATAATCGAGGATGTTTATGGGGTTGCCACCGGCAGATTCATTGAAGAGGATTTTGCCACCTTCGGTTTTGCCGACGCTCGCTACCAATTGCATAATCGACATACCGGTGATGCTTTTGCCACAGCCCGACTCACCGACAATCCCCAACACTTTGCCCCGTGGGATGTTAAAGCTCACGCCGTTCAGTGCCCGTACGACACCGAGTTGCGTATAAAAATTGACTTGGAGATCTTCTACACGTACCACATCATCGGTGGCGGTCGTGGTTGGCGTGGTTGGTTGACTCGTCATGTGCGACCTCCTAGGCGTAAGGATCAACGGCATCGCGGATACCGTCACCCAATAGATAGAAGCTAAGTACCGTAATAATCAGCACCAAGACGGGTAACAACATCCATGGATACGTCGTAATAGCTTCAATCGTCTGCGCATCACGCACCATCACCCCCCACGATACCGCTGGTGGCAAAATACCCAATCCGAGGAAGCTCAAGGCTGTTTCGGAGCCAATTGCTGCTGGGATCGCCAAGGTGCCCACCACAATAATATGACTAAGCGAGTTGGGGATAAGGTGGCGCGTAATAATATGCCAATGTGACCCACCAGCAGCCACCGACGCCGCAGTATAGTCGGCATTGCGGTACGACATGACCTTACCACGTACTTCACGAGCCAATCCGGTCCAGCCAATCACCGCAATAATCATGGTAATCATAAAAAAGCGTATTTCAACGGGAGCGTTTTGGGGCAAGGCCGCCGCCAAACTCAAAAACAACGGAATGTCGGGGAACGAACGGAGCAACTCGATGACCCGTTGAATCATATTGTCAATAGAACCACCAAAATACCCCGATGCCGTACCAACAATTGAGCCGATAATCACCGAAATCACCACACCCACAAACCCCAAGGTCAATGAGATTTGACTCCCCTTGAGTAAGCGCGACAAGACGTCTTTGCCGTCTTTATCTGCGCCCAGCAGATTGACTTGGTAGCCCTCTTCCACTCCATAAAAATGGAGTTTACTCGGAAAAATCCCGAGGAAGCGGTATTCATACCCTTGCACAAAAAACTGAATTGGCAACGGGCGATCGGTATCTACCACATACAACCACTGCAAGCGCTCGGTATCCAAGGTTTGCTTCAAGGCAAAGGTCGACAGCTTGCCATCGACGATTGCAATCTGCGATGGCGGACCCCAGGCATAATTTGAATCGAGTCGATTATGCTCATAAGGAGCAAGAAAGTCTGAAAACAACATGATGACATACATCACGATCAAGACATACATCCCACCGACCGACAGCTTGCTTTTGCGAAAGCGACGTACCATCAGTTGCCACTGAGGGATCTGACCGACGTCTTCTACATGCGTCGCCGTAGTGTGCGGGAGTTGAGTAGCATCGACAGCCATTACGGTACCCTTTCTCTCTACTCCAAGCGGACGCGCGGATCAACCCACGCCAACAACAAGTCTGCTAGCAGATTACCGATGAGCAACAACCCCGACAACATCACCAGAATCGTCCCTGCCAGGTACATGTCTTCGGCACGCAACGCATCAAGATACATTGGGCCAATAGTCGGCAAACTCAACACTTGTGCAACAAGTGTTTCACCAACAATTAGGGCAGGTAACAACGTGCCCAATGACATGACCAGCGGATGTATGGCATTCCGAACCGCATGCTTCCAAATAACGACAGCTTCGTCGAGCCCTTTGGCGCGCGCAGTCTGGATATACTGCATGTTCAGAACGTCGAGCAGATTGGCACGCATCACCCGGGTTAGCCCTGCAGTCGCACCAAACGCCAATACGACGACGGCAATCCAGATGTGATTGACCATATCAATGAACTTCGCCACACTCATCGGCTGGTCCATGAATTCACTCGAGTTAATTCCACCGACCTGTTGATTGAAATAGCGCGTGGCAAAAATCAACAAAATCAGCGCTAACAAAAATCCCGGCACCGCTAACCCAATAAATTGGATCAATGTCACAACGTAATCAGGTATCGTGTAGCGATGCGTCGCCGAATATACCCCGATGGGAATCGATATTAACCAGGTAAACAACAACGCAAACAACGACAATCCCAGCGAAACACTTAGACGGCCCCAAATACGTTCACCCACTGATTGATCTGTCATATACGACGTGCCAAAATCGCCACGTGAAGAGCGTTCGACCCACTTCCAATACTTCACCAAAAACGGGTCATTGATGCCGTAGCGAAGCTCTAGTGCTTTGATTTGGTCACGAGATACATCACCACCTAATGAGCGTAGCCGTTGTAACTCCACATCAAGGAATGACCCTGGTGGTAATTGAATGATGAAAAATCCAATAAATGAAATAGCGACGAGCAGCACAATCATGTTGATGAGCCGCCGCGCGATATAGTTCAGCATGCGTCGCTCCCACTTTGGGTTACAGGCCACTATGCCCTTGTGAAAATGAAGAGAGGGGAGTAATTGAGAAGAAGCGTACGGGTGATAAACACCCGTACGCTGGTGTGGCAACGTACCACAGGGAATTAGGAGTGCTTGGAGGCATCATCCCAGAACCAGGTCTCGGGATCGTAGGTGGCTGGTGCCGGAATAATCCAGGGGTTCACAAAACCGCCCAAACCTTCCTTGGCCAAATCGTCACGAGTTGGGACGTTCTTGAGCTCGGTGTGAGCCAAGATAATGCGGGGCTGATTGGTGATCGTACCCGAGAAGAACGGACCGCTCTCCACGTGGATCTTCATCATATCCCACACCATTTGGTGGCGCTTCATGACATCTGGCTCGACCTTGGTCTTGTCATAGATGTCATAAATCTTGCCGATAACCGGATCGAAGTCTTTGTCGGTGGGTTGCAAGCGGGCTGGCTTGCGGGCCCATGGATCGAGATCCCCTTCTTCGGTTTCGGTGGCAGTACCGCGTACATCGTAGCCCTTACCGTGGACAGGAGCCCAGCGGTCGCCTTCGATTGGCACAACCCATTGTGGGTAGACGAGGTGGTTGGGGCCGTCGCCGACTTCCCAAGCCGTCTTCATCATGATTTCGCCGGCGCGCCACTTGTCGTCGTATTCCTTGTTTGGAATCGGAGTGAGCACACAGTCGATACCAATTGCTTGCCAATTCTTGACCAAGCGCTCGTTCTTCTGCAAACTTTCGCCGTTGGGGCTCTCGTCGGCCGGGTAGGTCACGAGAATTTGCATTGGGCTGCCGTCGGGCAAGGTGCGCTTGCCGTCTGCGCCTTTTTTGTAACCAGCGTCGTCGAGAATCTTTTCGGCAGTCGCAACATCATACTTGAGGTAGCTGTCGCGCCACTCAGCGTAGCGTGTTTTGGCTTCGTCGTTGAAGTTGTACTCAATCGCCTTGGGGCTCATGGTACCGTTCGACAACTCACCAAGACCGAAGTAAACGGCCTTTTGCACGTCAGCACGATCGTAGGCGTGTGACAATGCTTGACGGAACTTCGGATCACGGAATGCCGCACGGAGTTTGGCATCCTTGTAGTCGAAGTTGAAGAAGTACATTGAACCGGTACCCGAACCCGAGTCCCAGAACATGGTGTTCAAGTTGCTCTTGGCAACGCCGTCTTTGAAGTCCTTGATGTCGCCAAGGGTTTGGGTGTGGAAGTGAGCGTGATCGACTTGACCGTTGAGGTAAGCCAACTTCTCTGATTCCTTGTCCTTCACATAGGCGATTTCGACGGTGTCGATGTAGGGCAATTGCTGACCTTCGGCATCAACACACCAGTAGTACGGGTTGCGCTGCCATACGGTGCGTACGCCGTCTTCGTAGGTGGTCAAGTACCAACCCGACATGCGGGGCAAGTCTGGGTTCTTGAAGTCAACCATCTTGGAGTGCATTTCCCAGTCTTTGTTGGTTTCTGGGGTCAACACTGGATTGAATTGCTTCATGTAATGCGCAGGAGCGTGCCAGCGGGGTCCGATACCGGCATTGACCCACATCGCGATGCGGTCAGCAGTCAACGGAGCTGGGGCATCAAAGACCATTTCCATGGTGAAGTCATCAACTTTGTTGATGGTAACCAAGGTGCCTTTGCCTGAGCGGGCTTCGTCGGGGGGACCTTCGACCGGCTTGAGACCAGCGGGGAAGGTGGCTTCTTTACCGTTACCACCGACCATGCTCTCCCACCAGTACATAATGTCGCCCACGGTCCAAGGTTGACCATCTGACCACTTCAAGCCCTCGCGGAACTTGAACGTCCACTTGGTGGCGTCAGGTGATGATTCCCAGCTCTCGGCCAATCCGGGTCCGATTGCTAAGCCGTCTTTCAAGTAACGTAGGATCGAATGACCATACATTGACTCGTGTTGAAAGCCAGCAATACCCCACGTGTTGGCGTAGGTCTTGCGGAGCTTACCGCCGTATTTACCGACGGTCAACCAGACGTGAGGTGGGGTGTAGGGGGCTTTGGGCAAACGCTCGTCCACATTGGGGAGCTTGCCGTCTGCGACGTCCTGGTCCAATGATGGCGACTGTTTGAATGTCGTCTGGACAACCGGAACGGCAGTTGCGACGGGGGGGGTGGTGGGCTGAAGCTTGACTTCTTCGGCCTTGGTGGGCTCGGCAGCAGTGTTGTCTGCAGTACCCGTATTGCCGCCACAGGCGACAATTGCGGCACTCGCAGCACCCATTGCTGACAGTCGCAAGAAATTGCGACGATGCAGCTTTGCACTCATGGATTTTCCTCCTTGACATGAGAGTCGCAACATTGCGTAACTTACTCATGTGCGCGAAATTTGTAGTACTCCGCTCGAAACCGTCTGCCATCTGTGGAAGATGAACATCCAAGTAATGAACCTGAACTACGGCTTCAATTGGATTGTATTACGCTACTCTGTGTTTGTCAAACAGTAATTTTTGATTTTATTGTTTCGGTTTTTTTGTGATTATTACGCCAAAAAACACATCTAATGAGTTAGTGTAAACACACCAAACACTCGTGATTATTACCTCACCACAATTACATTTCATCAAATTTTAATGAAATTTTTTGATCGTTTGAGTAATAAACTGAACAATCTGTAGTGGCCATGATACGCCATCTACTAAGTCCAAAAGCGTTCTTCTTCCCATATCATTTATGTTCATTTGATAAGTACAATTTTGCGTCAAATGCTGACATTCGAGGCGCCCCCAGACAATCCGCCCACTCGTCAGGGTCACACGCAGATTGGCACCATACGAAATCGTATTGACCGTATCAGGCCAGGCATGCACTAATTCAACATGACGAACGGCAATCCCTTGGTGCCGCAAATCAGCCCCGATGGCATCACCAAACGAATTGTAGCGGGGTGGCTGGAGCCACAATACCACCCCTACAATCGCAATACACGTCATCAGCCAGTACTGTTTTTTCATCAACACCTACCCGCGCAACGCCGCCTGCACCACATCGTCACTAGGATGATCGGCGATGCTCCGACTGTAATATGCCAAACGAAACTGCCCCGTCCGATCAACCACAAATGTCGCAGGCATCTGCATCACATCACCGCCGATTGTGGCACCAGCACTAAACCCTTCACGAGTAATTTTGACCGCATCGATAGCTACTTGTGGCGCAAAAAACGCCCCCAGTCCAGCCCGACCCACACCAAATTGCTGGTACGTTTGCTGGTTTTGGTCAATCATGCACATGATATTAGGGGCATATTGTTGCACAATAGCGCGCGCCTCGACGGCATCACCCATACCTACCGCCATCACGGTAAATTGCGGGTCAAGCGTCTGTTGTAAACTGGCTAACCTAGCCAGTGTCTTGCGACAAAACGGTCAGCCAAAATGCCGCAAAAACGAAATCACCAAGCCACCTTGTTGCCATGCGCTCTGCAAATCGTGTGCCACACCGTGGACATCTGTCATGGTCAACTGAGGAGCGTTGTCACCAATCTGCCATCGTACTGTAGTATTTGTCATGCACTGCTTCTTTCAAATTCCGACAATAATGTGTTGTTTACGCATCTACGCGGTAAAAGTGATACGTATTTGCGATGCCACAGGATGTATGATTGCATGCATCGTGCTACAATGGTCAGAGACCATGTTCAGGCAAAAGGGAGGACTCAATGAGCGATAATCGCCGCAGTCGAATCGTCACCGAAGGAGTGCAACGCACCCCCAACCGCGCCATGTTACGGGCAGTTGGATTCCAAGACGAAGATTTTAGCAAACCCATTGTCGGGATTGCCAATGGTTATAGCAATCTCACCCCGTGTAACGATGGGCTCGACGTGTTGTCAAAAGCCGTCGCCAGCGCCATCAAAACCGCCGGCGGTATGCCCATGCTCTATGGCACGATTACGATTGCCGACGGTATCTCGATGGGCACCGAAGGGATGAAATATTCGCTGGTATCGCGTGAAGTCATCGCCGATGCCATCGAAACCGTCACCAATGGCCAATCGATGGATGGCGTCGTCACCGTCGGTGGCTGTGACAAAAACATGCCCGGTGCCATGATTGCCATGGCGCGCCTCAACGTGCCATCAATCTTTGTGTATGGCGGCACCATTGAGCCCGGTAATCTCGATGGCGAAGACCTAACCATCGTCAGCGCCTTTGAAGCCGTCGGCCAATATAGCGCCGGCAAAATCGACGCTGCCCGTTTGCTCCAAGTCGAAAAAGCCGCCTGCCCGGGACCTGGCTCGTGTGGTGGCATGTACACCGCCAACACCATGTCGTCGGCCATCGAAGCCATGGGGTTGAGCCTGCTCAACTCATCGACCATGTCGGCTGTGGCTCAAGAAAAAAACGACAGCGCCTATCAATCAGGCATCGCCGTGGTCAACGCCATCCGCAAGCAAATCTTGCCGGCTCAGATTTTGACCCGCAAAGCCTTTGAAAACGCCATCGCCGTCATCATGGCCACCGGTGGCTCAACCAACGCCGTATTGCACTTGCTCGCCATCGCCCACGCCGCCAATGTATCACTTAATATCGACGATTTTGAGCGTATGCGGGCCCGCGTACCAGTGATTTGTGACCTCAAGCCCTCCGGGCGCTATGTGGCCACCGATTTGCACAAGGTGGGCGGTACCCCCCAGGTCATGAAGATTTTGCTCGAACGTGGCTTGCTCCATGGCGATGCCTTGACGATTACGGGCGAAACCATCGCCGAGTCGCTCAAATCTGTTCCTAGTACGCCTGACACCAATCAGACCGTGATTCGTCAATGGGACAACCCCATGTACGAACAAGGCCATTTGGCAATTTTGCGGGGCAATTTGGCCGAAGAAGGGTGTGTCGCCAAGATTTCGGGCGTCAAACAACCAGTCATCACCGGTCCAGCCCGGGTGTTTGATTCCGAAGAAGAATGTCTCGAGGTCATCCTCGCCAACAAAATCAACAAGGGTGATGTCCTCGTCATCCGTTACGAAGGTCCCAAAGGTGGTCCTGGTATGCGTGAAATGTTGGCACCAACCTCAGCCATCATCGGCGCTGGGCTCGGTGACTCAGTGGCATTGATTACCGACGGACGTTTTTCGGGTGGCACGTACGGCATGTGTGTCGGTCACATTGCCCCTGAAGCCGCCGCTGGTGGCACGATTGCCTTGGTCAACGAAGGGGACTCGATTACCATTGATGCCTACCAACGATTGATCCAGCTCAATGTCAGCGATGCCGAGTTGGATGCCCGCCGCGCGGCATGGCAACCACGTCCCGCTCGCTACCGCCGCGGTGTGTTGGCCAAATACGCCAAGTTGGTGTCGAGTGCCAGCCTCGGCGCCGTCACCGACCTCGACCTCTAAAAAAACCACATCATCCTCGGGAGCATGCGTTCCCGAGGATGATAACCACAAAATAATGGTGTGTATTTTTCGTGATAGAAAAACCTATGACTGCATATATTCAAGCCAGCGGGCTGGTACGTATTTTCCGTAGTAGTGACATCGAAACATTTGCCCTACAAGGACTAGACCTCACCGTCGCCCATGGCGAAATGGTGGCGCTGGTTGGTCCCTCTGGCGCCGGTAAATCGACGTTTCTCAATATGCTGGCCGGACTCGACCGTCCCGATGCCGGCACGTTGCAGGTAGGCGACCTCGATTTGGTAGCAGCCAACGAACAGCTCCGGGCGCGTTACCGCCGATCACTGGTAGGATTCCTTTGGCAACAAACGACCCGCAATCTGGTGGCAGGGCTGACTGCCCGCGAAAACATCGCCTTACCGGCATTACTGGCCGGTCACCCCTACGCCCAAACACTTACAACTGCCGACGAATTATTGGCGGCCGTCGAAATGTCAGCATTTGCCGACAGCGACCCCTTGCGCTTGTCGGGTGGCCAACAACAGCGCGTCGCATTGGCGACGGCCTTGGCCTGTCGGCCAACGTTGCTCCTAGCCGATGAGCCCACCGGCGAAGTCGATTGGGCCACGGCCCAACGGATTTTGGCGTTGCTCCACACCCTGCGCCAACAATATGGGTTGACGATTGTGCTGGTGACGCACGACCCGCGGGTCGCTGATAGCGCCGACCGTACCATTGCCATACGCGATGGGCGCACGAGTAGCGAAATCGGACAAGACGACATCGAAACCATCGTTATCGACAGCGTCGGTCGCCTACAAATCCCCCTCGAAATCCGCCAACGCCTCGGGATTGGCCAACGCGCTACCGTCGAAATCGTCGATGGCGTCATCCAAATCAAACCCGTGGCACCCACTCAGACAGACCTCAAGCCATGACAAAAATCTCAATACAACATGTCACGCGCATTTTTGGCAGCGGCGAAACGCAAGTCCGGGCCCTCAACGACGTCTCTGTCGAATTTCAGCATGGCAGTTTGATTGCACTGATGGGACCGAGTGGCAGTGGCAAAACCACCATGCTCAATATGATTGGGGCACTTGATCGCCCCGATAGTGGCACGATTTTGCTCAATGCCAGTGATATTGGTGCGATGAATGAGAGCGAACGGGCCGTTTTTCGACGCGGGATTGGCTTTATTTTTCAACGCTTTGCCTTGATTCCGACTGCATCGGCCTACGAAAACATCGAATTTGCCCTGCGGATTGCCGATGTGCCCCGCCCTGTCTGGCGCGAACGCATTATGCAGACCTTGACTCAGCTCGATATCGCCGACCACGCCCACCACCGTCCCAACGAATTGTCGGGTGGCCAACAACAACGCGTCGCCATCGCCCGCGCCCTCGCCATCCACCCCCAACTGTTGTTGGCAGATGAACCCACCGCCAACCTCGATGCCCAACGGGGTGCAGCGGTACTTACCTTATTTACTGAATTATGTCAATCCGGTGTAACGATTGTGATGTCGACCCACGACCCCGCCGCCGAGCGCTACGCCAGCCACGTCTGCCGCATGCGCAGTGGCCAAGTCGAACGCGTCGACGTACGGGCTACAGCTTCCGCAACACAAAAATAACCGACAACAAGCGCACAATTATCGAGCAGACAAATAACACGGCATAGTGGTTCAGCGTCACCCCAAACACCAAAAACTCTTGGTGTTTGAGGAGCTCGGCGATCACACCACCGAGCAAGCCTGATACTACCACACCAATCCCCGACACCGCTCCATAGGCTGCCAAATAGGCGCCTTTGCCGGTACTAGGGGCGCGCGCCATCGATAAATTGGCGAATCCTTGGTTGATGCCAGGCCAAAAAATTCCCGCAAACAATGATGTGCCAAACAACGGCCATAACCAATCTGGGGAGGACAAAAACCAGCCGATGGGCAGTGGCACCACACAAGCTGCACTTACCAACAAGACGATTTTGTCGCCATAGCGGTCTTGTAGTCGCCCCACAAAGGGAAAACAAATCATCGAGGCAATGCTCGTCACAATCCCCATATAGGCCAGGTCAGCAAAGTTCATATGCAAGGTATCGATACCATACGCCGTAAAAAATGGGCCTGCAATCCCGACTGCGAATGCCCATGCTGTGGCCGACGCAATCAAGCGGCGATAATCGACATCAGCAAGCGGTGCCAAGAACATCGTGCGCAAAGCAGGGTGCTCGCGCCGTTGCATCGGTGGCTCTGCTTGCAGGCGCAAGAGCACAAGTCCTACGGCTGCCACGATAAGCCCAAACCCGAGCGTGGCGGCATATGCGAGGCCTTCATTAGCATTTGTTTTGAAAAAGTCCAAGGCATACCCAGAAGCCAAACCAGCAACCATGGCAGCGAAACTTGCCACGGTATTGCGCACCCCGAAGTAGCGACCGCGGCGATGTGCAGGCACCAAATCAGTCATCCAACTGGTCCACGTATTGACGGCGATCCCCATTAATGCGGCCGAAATAAGTTGTAATACGACAAACAACGGCAACGAAATTGTTTGGGATAATTGCCAGAGCGGGAGCAATGCAATCGGAATCCACATGGCGCGACTGAGTCCCTCGCTCCACACCGACAACATGCGCCGCTCGCCGTTACGCTCTTCGAGGTAGGCTCCGAGTAACTGGAACAGTTGCGTGATAAACGGTAATGCCCCCAATACACCCAGAACCAATGGTCCAGCCCCCAAATACAACGCCAGACCAGTCACCAAGCCATTGGCGGTAATGCTAAAAAACACACTTGCCATGGCGCCTTCGACAATCGAAAGTCGCAAGGCTGATTCACGCACTGCCGGAGTTAATTCACTCGATTGCATAATTACCTGTGATCTGTAATAAAGCCTGCTCCATCATACCAAATTGTGATACCTGTAAAAGGTACTCATGCTGACAAACGGCAGCGCGCCGGGAATATTCCCAGCGCGCTTGTAGATCATACCTGTTGGCGATTATTTCGTCACATCACGCTTTTTTTGGAGTTGGGCAAACAGGTCACGCTCAGCATCAGTTAATTGTGTAGGCAACACTACATCAAGTTGCAAGTACAAATCACCACGTTGCGTCGGATTGCTCCGCAACGGCATCCCTTGATTGGGGATGCGGTGGGTAGTGCCGTTTTGCGAAAGGGGTGGGACTTTGAGTGTCAGTGATTTGCCACCCATGACTGGAATACGGATTTCGCCACCGAGGATCATATCGTACAAATCAACGGGGACTTTGGCGTACAAATCATGGTTGCGTCGTTCGATGCGCTGATGGGGTGCCATATTGACCACCACCACCAAATCACCACGACGCCCTCCACCATAGCCGGGGGCACCTTCATTGGCAATCCGGATTTTGCCGCCATGTTCGATACCTGGGGGAATTTTGACGGTAATCGTTCGGGCTTGGCCATTGGCGGTATGGAACTGAAAGCGGCGATCAGTGCCAGTAAATGCTTCTTCGAGCGTGATTTCGACTTTTTGTTCGACATCTTGACCGGCAGCAGCGGCGCGACCACG
>DBCF01000236.1:0-9271 GCA_002292925.1 Roseiflexaceae bacterium UBA965
GCGTCTTGCAAGTGGGTGCGCCCAGATTTGACCACATCGGCGAATTCAACCGCTTTGGCTTCGAGGGCATCGGCCAAATGATCGATGACGCCTAGCAACTCATTGACGCGCCACAACGTGCCCAAGCGAATCGCACACGGGATGGTGTCGTTGGTGCTTTGGGCCATGTTGACGTGGTCGTTGGGATTGACTGGTTTTTTGCTGTCGTCGAGGGCATAGCCGAGGATTTGATTGGCACGATTGGCCAACACTTCGTTCAGATTCATGTTGTGGCTGGTGCCCGCGCCGGCTTGGAAGGGGTCAACCACGAATTGATCGGCATGCTGACCGGCAATCACTTCGTCGGCCGCGCTAATAATGGCGCCGGCGACGGTGCTGTCGAGCAAGCCTAGATCACGATTGACTTCGGCTGCGGCCCGTTTGATGACCGCCATCGCCCACACAAAGGCGGGGTAAGGGCGCATGCCACTAATCGGAAAGTTGATTACCGCGCGTTGGGTTTGAGCGCCATATAGCGCCGTGGCTGGGACTTGTACCTCGCCCAGCGAGTCTTTTTCGGTGCGAAATCCTTGCGTCATCGCCGTAATTCCCTTATGCTGACGGCAAACCATATTACCGCGTTCGCCGTACCGTATGCGCGCCAATAGTAGCACGAAACTGCCAAATCGTCGAACGCCCCATTGTTTTGCGGAGAAATACACCTCATGACCATTACTCGTATCGGTGTCGTCGGCTGTGGCCTAATGGGCGCCGGCATCACTCAAGTCCTGGCCGCCGCCGGCTACCCTACCCGTGTCTGTGAAGCCGCCGCCGCCCCGTTGCAACGGGGTCTCGACCGCATCCGCGATGGCTATGCCCGCGCCGTCAAAAAAGGCACGCTCGCGCAAGTCGATGCCGACGCCGCTTTTGCCCGCATCACCCCCAGCCTCGATCGCCGTGATTTGGCCGACTGTGACTTGGTCATCGAAGCCATCGCCGAAGACCTCACCCTCAAAACGACCCTGTTTGCCGAGCTTGACGCCATCTGTGGCCCTCAGGCGATTTTGGCATCCAACACCTCGTCGATCCCCATCCATCAATTGGCCCAGGCCACTACCCGCCCCGACCGCGTGGCCGGCTTCCATTTTTTTAATCCTGTCCCCGTCATGCAACTGATTGAACTGGTCTCGACTCCGTTTACGAGTAGTGATACCCAACAAGCCTTGCATGCGGTGGGGACGCAACTGGCGAAAACCGTCGTTGATGTCAAAGACGTCAGCGGCTTCATCGTCAATCGCCTGCTCATCCCCTACCTCTTTGATGCAGTGCGCTTGCTCGAGCAAGGGGTGGCCAGCCGCGATGCCATCGATACCGCCATGAAGCTGGGCTGTGGCTACCCGATGGGGCCTTTGCTCCTCCTCGACGTCATTGGCATCGATACCGCCGTAGCGATTGGTGACGTACTCGCTCGTGAATTCAACGACGCCCACCTCGCCCCACCGCAACGCTTGCGCGAGATGGTAGCCCAAGGCTTATTGGGCCGCAAAAGCGGCCAAGGATTTTATACGACAACGGTGTAACGAAAGGATCTTCCTATGACGATTTGGCAAACAGCACTTAATGACGGCGTCGCCATCCTGACCATCAACAATCCCCCCGTCAATGCCTTGAGCCGCGCCGCAGTAGCGGAGCTTCACGAACACCTCATCGCCCTCGCCAACGCCCCGGAGCGGGTGGCTGCCGTGATTATTACTGGCTTTGGCGAAAAAGCCTTTGTGGCCGGCGCCAACATCAAAGAAATCAATGCCCTGGCCGACCTCAACGACGCCCAGCAATTCGGTACCGCCGTACTCGTACTAGGCAAACTGATGCGTACGCTGCCATTTGCCATCATCGCCGCCGTCAATGGTGTCGCCTTTGGTGGTGGTTGTGAGTTGGCGCTGATGTGCGACATGCGCATTGCTAGTAGCACCGCCCGCCTCGCCTTGCCCGAAATCACCCTTGGTTTGATGCCAGGCTGGGGTGGCAGTGTGCGCGTCGCCCGTCAAGCCGGTGCCAGCACCGCCATGATGATGGCCTTGACCGGCGAGCCGGTGGGCGCCGACGACGCCTTGCGGTTGGGATTGGTCGATCGGGTGGTGGCTCCTGCCGAATTACTCGCTGCCGCCCACACCCTTGCCAGCCGCATCGCCAGTATGGCGACACCGGTGATTGCGACGATTAAATCGACGATTTGGGCTGGGCTCGAAATGCCTCTCGATGATGCCTTGCTGGCCGAATGCACCACCTTTGCCAATGTGGTGATTGCCCCCAACGCCAAAGAAGGCACCGACGCCTTTCTCAACAAACGCGCGCCTCATTGGAATGACCGCGCATGAGCTACCACGTGCCACTCGCCGGTGGTGGCGCCCAACAACTCGCCACCTTTGTGGCCCGCCCCAACCGCTTCGTGCTCGAGGCCTTGTTGCCTGACGGGCAGATGGTGCGCGCCCATATGGCCGACCGTGGCCGCCTGATTGAAACATTGCTCCCGGGGGTGCCACTTTGTTTGGTGGCCCGCCCGGGTGAAAAACGTGCCACGCAATGGCAAGCCGCCGCCGCCCAACGTGCCGATGGCAGTTGGGCCTCTCTCGACACCTTGTTGCCCAATCGCTTGATGCGGGGCGTGCTCGAACAGCACCTGATTGCCGAATTGCCGGCCTATACGCTGGTACGCCGCGAAGTGCAAATCGGTGCTAGTCGCTTTGACTTTGTGCTCGAGGGTGGTGCCACTCCCATCGTGCTCGAGGTCAAATCTGCTGGGCGCCTCGTCGGCGATGTTGGCCTCGTCCCCGATGCCCCTAGTAGTCGGGCGGCCCGCCATGTCAATGAATTAATCGAGTTACATCATGCGGGACACCATACGGTATTGGTGGTGGTCGCTCAAGGCGACGCCGCCAGCGTGGCGATTGATGGGGTGATTGATCCGGTGTTGGCCCAGGCGGTGCAGGCGGCGTACCAGGCAGGCGTACAATTAATCGGAGTTTCGGCAACATTTAATCAAAATGGGTTATACTTTAAGCATACTATTCCCTTTGGACGCTAAATCTATCGTGTGACGCATGGGTATATGCCGTTATTTGCCCTGCGTGTAGGGATTTTTGTGTGAACTATACCCAAAGGAGGGTGCAATGTTTAAAGGGACACGCGAACAACGCGGTTGGTACTTCTTTGACTGGGCAGTGTCTGCCTATTCCACCACAGTCGGTGCGGTCTTTTTGGGACCATATTTGACCAGTATTGCCGAAGCAGCCGCCAAAGACACCGGTGGCATGTTGTACCCATTTGGGCCGAGCATTCCCATCGCTGCAGGCTCGTTTTATGCCTATATGACCTCGTTGTCGGTCTTGTTGCAGGTCTTCTTTCTGCCTATTTTGGGGGCAGTAGCCGACTATACGTCGCTCAAACGGCGCATGATGGGGATTTTTGCGTATATCTCGACGGTCGCGGTCATTTTGATGTTTTTCATGCAAGGCACCGACTATCTGTTTGGTGGCATCTTGTACCTCGTGGCCAATCTAACCTTTGGCGCATCGATGGTCTTTTACAATGCGTTCTTGCCCGAAATCGCCACCCCCGATGAACGCGACGCAGTGTCGTCACGTGGTTTTGCCTTTGGCTACCTTGGTGGTGGCTTATTGCTCATCCTCAATTTGGCGCTATTTTTGTCGTACGAGCAAATCGGCATCGATGGTGGTTTGGCCGTGCGTATCTGTTTGGCATCGGCTGGTGTGTGGATGGCAATATTTATTCCTATCACGTTGCGTAGTTTGCCCAATACCGCCGCAGTACATGATTTGCAAAAAGGGCAATCGGTGGTGACGGCAGGCTTCGCACAACTCGGTGAGACGCTTCGGAATTCGGTGCGTTATCCACAAACACTGCTCTTTTTGGGAGCCTACCTGCTCTACAACGACGGCGTCCAGACCGTTATCGCCATGTCGTCGACCTTTGGCACCCAAGAACTTGGTATGGAATCACAAACGCTGATTATTACCATTTTGATGGTGCAGTTTGTGGCCTGGTTTGGCGCACTCGGGTTCAATCAAGTGGCGCGCCGTATTGGTGCCAAAAAATCCATTTTGATTAGTCTCGTGGTGTGGACATCACTCACGGTAGTGAGTTATTTCATCGTCAAAGGGAGTGTCGTACAGTTCTTGTTGCTCGGTGCCGGTATTGCTGTCGTGCTGGGTGGTACGCAAGCCTTGAGTCGCTCGCTGTTCGCCCAAATGATTCCCAAGGGCAAAGAATCAGAGTACTACAGCCTCTATGAGGTCAGCGAGCGTGGTACGAGTTGGATTGGGCCGTTGGTCTTTGGGTTGGTGTATCAATTCACCAATTCGTATCGATTGGCATTGTCGATGATTGGGGTATTCTTCGTAGTGGGTTTTCTCTTGCTGATTTTTGTGAATGTGCGGCGTGCTATCAACGAAGCAGGGAATGAAGCTCCCGTCGTTGTATAATACAAGTAGTGTGCGTTTATTTCTGTGTAAACTGAGGAAAAAGGACAACCATGACAACGAGTTCTGAGTATCGTACCCTTGGCAAACGCCACAAAATCATTGATGGCTCTGAAAAAATCACTGGTACAGCCCAATATACGGGCGACCTCAATTTGCCTGGCATGTTGCATGCCCGCCCGGTCTTGAGCCCCTATGCCCATGCCAACATCAAATCGATTGACCGTACTGCCGCCATGGCTGTCCCCGGCGTGGTAGCAGTGTTGATTGCCGCCGATTTGCCCACCCGTGACCGCGTGGTCAATTCGCGCTCAAGCGCCGTGTTGGCCCATGACAAAGTATTGTTCCGTGGTCACCCCGTCGTGGTGGTCGTTGCCGAAACCGAAACGGCTGCCAAAGATGGCGCTGATGCCGTCATCGTCGATTACGAACCACTCCCCGTATTGAGCAATATGGCAGATGCCATTGCCACCAATGCCGCCTTGATTTGGCCCAATGGCTTGCCCAAAGACGGCCTCGACTTGACCGCCGCCCACGCCGCCGTCGACAAAGGTAGCGATAGTGGTCATCGCGCCCCATCCAACATCCACGAAGAGACCAAGTTTGGTCGTGGTAATGTCGATAAAGCCATCGCTGGCGCCGACATTGTGCTCAAACACCACTACACCACCCCCATGGTGCATCAAGGTTACCTCGAGCCCCATGCCGTCGTCGCCGAGCCCCATCCTTTCCGTGGCGAAATCACCGTCTACACCAGCACCCAAGGCCAATTTGGTGTACGTGATGAAGTCGCCCGGTTGCTCGGCATCCCCAAATCCAAAGTACGGGTCATTCCAATGGTTATCGGTGGCGCATTTGGTGCCAAATACGGTATCCTCGATCCCTTGGCTGCTGCCGTGGCTTGGGCCGTTCGCCGCCCCGTCAAAATTGTGTTGACCCGTAGCGAAGACTTTTTGACCACCACCCCTTCACCCGCCATGGAAATCGATTTGACTGTGGCTGCCTACAACGATGGTCGCATCGCCGCCATCGACGCCGTCGCCACCATCGACAACGGTGTCTTCCCATTCACCATTGGTGGCATCGTAGGGATTTTGATTGGCGGCTATTACAAATGTGACAACGTGCGCATCGTGTGCCGCGAAGTCCTCACCCACAAACTCCAAGGTGGTGCCTACCGCGCCCCCGGCGCCCCGTCGGCCACCTTTGCCATCGAATCAAGCATGGACGAGTTGGCCCGCGCCCTCGGCCGTGATCCCCTCGAGTTGCGCTTGCAAAACTGTGTCGAGACCGGTGATTTGATGGGTAACGGTGACCCGTGGCCTAGCATCGGTATGCGCCAATGCCTCGAAACCCTCCAGAACCACCCGTGGTGGCAAAACCGCACCCAAGAGCCCAACACGGCTTGGGGTATGGCTGCCGGCGGTTGGTTGTGTGGTATGTCGCCTGCTGCTTCGGTCTGTGCCGTCGACAGCGATGGCGCCGTGCGTATCCACGTCGGCTCAGTCGACATCTCGGGCGTCAATAGCTCGTTGGTGTTGGTCGCCGCCGAAATCCTCGACATTTCGCCCGACCGCATCCAACTCATCCAAGGTGATACCCGCACCGGTCCCCGGGCCGGCCCCAGTGGTGGGAGCCAGACCACCTATAGCGTGTCGGGTGCCGTCGCAGCCGCCGCCCGTGTGGTCCGCCAAAAACTCATCGACGTGGCTGCCGAACAATTCGAAGCCAACCCCGCTGACCTCGAACTGCGCGATGGCGTGGTGAGTGTCAAGGGCTTCCCCGATAAGGCCATGGAAATCGGCGCGATTGCTGAATTGGCCGAAAACAAAGCCGGTGGTAGTGGCCCAATCATGGGCGAAGGTACCACCGCCATCTCAGAAAACGCTCCTGGCTTCGTCACCCACTTGGTCAAAGTCCATGTCGATCCCGACACCGGACATGTGACCCCTCTCAAGTACCTCGCCATCCAAGACGTCGGCTTTGCCCTCAACCCCTTGTTGGTCGAAGGTCAAATCCATGGCGGTGTGGCCCAAGGGCTCGGTTGGGCCTTGCACGAAGCAATGGTTTATGACGATTACGGTCAGTTGTTGACTGCCAGTTTCATGGACTACAGCATCCCCAGTGGCGAAGCCTTGCCCGATATCGAAGTGGTCATGGTCAACAACAAAGCCCCCTTCGGCCCCTTTGGTGCGCGTGGTATCGGCGAACCCCCCATTACCGCCGGTGCTGCCGCAATCGCCAACGCCGTGCGTGCCGCCAGCGGTGCTCGCGTGCTTGACCTGCCGTTGCGCGATGAGCGCGTCTGGAAGGCCATGCAACAAGATTAACTGTTTGCTCATTCCCTTCATCTATGGCACACTGCGCACAACCATTGCGGTTGTGCGCAGTGTTTTTTGCTACAAAGGCGTTATTATGCAACGACGTACCGTATTAGGATTATTCACCACCAGTCTCTTGACGAGCTGTGGCGTGTTTACGCCACCCGCGTTGTCTGGCCCGGCGCTTTTGTTTGTCTATACCAATGGCTGAATCCCCTGAGCGCAAACAATGCCTATCGTTGATAGGCTGACCCAACAATTCAAAGGTTGCTTGACTGTCGTGCGTGCCAATTATGCCACTCCCCAGGGATTGCAATTGGCTCAACAATACGGTGTCAAATCTCACCCCGTGATTGTGGCGATCGACCGTGCTGGCACGGTAACCACCCGCATCAACGGTGTGCCTGATGAGGCACAACTTACCCAGGCAGTGACGACGATTTGTCGGTGATCCATCGCGTCTCTGCGCCCTGCGCGTCTCCGCGCGAGCCACAGAGCAAATCGCATTGGCAGACATTCATCGGCGATGCATATACATATGCTCCGCGCCCTCCGCGTCTCCGTGCTTGCTCCGCGCTATGAAGAAACGTCGGACGCCTATGGGTAAGGGCGATTACGCAACGGCGCACCAGCAGTGATTGTCGCTAGGGGTATATATGCGGGCGCCGTGGCAATCGCCCGATGATCCTCGCTGTGCTAGTCGCGACGCACCTCGACCCGCACACTCCCCTCCCCAGCCAACATGTTGAGGATGAGCGACGTCAGCGATATCACCAACGCCCCAATAAACGCCGTAGTAAACGAATCAATCGAATATTCGATGCCCAAATAAATCGCCACATTGGCGGTCAGCATCAGCATCAAGGCATTGATGGCCACGCTAAACAACCCCAGCGTCAAAATAATCATCGGGCAGGTAATCAACATCAAAATCGGCCGCAACAACAGATTCACCATACTAAAAATCGCCGCAATAATCCCCAATTGCCAACCTGGCCCGGTGAAATGAATCCCCGGCACCAGATAAATCGCCGCAAAAATCGCCAGCGAGGTAATCAACCATTTGAGGATGACTGAGCGTAATTGTTGAAAAAAACTTCCAGAATCTTTTTGTGTCGACATTGATAAACTCCTATTGTTTGCTACTACGCCGTGCCGCTAACTCTTGGCCGTACGCCTCAATATCATCATAAAACCGTGAGCGTTTGGTGGGTGCCGTTGCCCCTTTGACGCCTTTTTTGCTGTTTCTGTTGCTTGCCCCGCCACTCCGTTCAGCACACCACGACAAATACAACCGCTCGGCCGCCCGTGTCACCGCCACATAACACAAACGCCGCTCTTCTTCGATACCCTCATGCGTCGCCATGCTCCGTTCATGGGGCAACACGCCTTCTTCCAGCCCCACCACAAACACCAACGGCCATTCCAGCCCCTTGGCCGCGTGGATGGTGAGCAACTGCACTTGGTCGCGCTCGTCGTCACCATCATCGCTACTCGTCATAATCGCGATGTACTGCAAAAAATCCTCGGCGCTGTCGTATTCGTCTGCCACCAGCATTAATTCATTGATATGCTCTTTGGCATCACTCAGTTTTTCGGCATCTTTGGCATGTATGCCCTCGAGATAGGCCATATAATTGGTCTGCACCAAAATATCTTCCAACAATTCCCGTGGCCCAATATTGTTTTTGATGCGTTGCCGCAACCGTGCCAGTAGTTGATGTAATTGGCGCGCACCCGTGCGCGCTTTTTCTTCGAGTTGCGCCAAAATCATGATGTCGCCCAACACGTCGGCAATCGCCAAATTGCGCCGTGCCGCCTCCACACTAAACACCTTGAGCGGCTTGGCACTCAAGCCCCGCTTGGGGATGTCGGCGATGCGCGTCAACGCCATATTGTCACGTGAATTGACCGCTAGGCGTACAAACGCCAGCAAATCACGCACCACCGCCCGATCATAAAACCCTAACTGACCTTTGAGTTTGTAGGGGATACGCAACAGGCGCAACGCTTCTTCAAAGGCCCGGCTCATAAACTTGGAGCGGTACAAAATCGCGATTTCTTTCGGGCGCCGCCCCTCGCGTTTGACATCCCCAAACGCCCCCACGTTGTCGGCGCTATTGGTCATCAGCCCAATCTCGTGGGCGATTTTTTGGGCTTCTTCTTTGCCGTGTTGATATTGCAAAAAAATTACGCTTTTGTCGATATGCTGCTTCTGCTGATGTGCATTGAGCTGCATCGGGATGACCGCTTTGCTATGCCGAATCACTGCATAGGCCGCGTCGAGGATGGGCTGGCGACTGCGGTAGTTGGTTTTGAGCTCGATTACACTCGCCTGCGGAAAGGTCTCGTGGAAGCGCGTGATAATCGTGTGGTCGGCGTTGCGGAAGCCATAAATCGACTGCATCGCATCACCCACCGCAAACAACGAACGCGGCCTTGCCCCCACCGGCTCACTCAGCAAGCGCACCA
>DBCF01000236.1:9305-10185 GCA_002292925.1 Roseiflexaceae bacterium UBA965
GTGTCTTGGTATTCATCGACCAACACATGCCGCCATTGCTGTTGCACCGCATCCAGCACATCTTCGTGTTCACTCAGCAAACGATACGCTAGTTGGATCAAATCATCGAAATCGACGGCGTTTGATTCCGACAACAAGCCTTGATAATGCCGGTAGCGCAAGGCAATCCAGCTGTCATTGCTGTTTTCGGCCGTCGCCAACAACATTTTGGGTGTTTGTAAGCGACTTTTGGCCCGCGAAATCCGCCGGATCAAGTCATTGACATCTGTCGCATCCGGCGACACTTCGGGCGCGGCGTCGATGCTCTGCTGCGCCAATTGCTCTTGTTCGTCACCACTATAAATACTAAAGTTGCGCGTGTAATGCCCTAATTTGCCTTCGATGTGTTGGCGCAAAATCTTGACACAAATGGCGTGGAATGTCCCCGTCGTCAAGCGTTGTAAGCGCCCGCCGAGGATTGGTTTGAGCCGTTGGCGCATCTCTTTGGCCGCTTTGTTGGTAAACGTCAACGCCAAAATATGCCCGGGTTCCACTTTGTGATGGTTGACCAGATGCGCGATCCGCAACGTCAAAACTCGGGTTTTGCCGCTCCCCGCCCCGGCCTTGACCAGCACCGGCCCGATTGGCGCCACGACCGCCGCATATTGATCATCGTTTAAATTTGCAAGATAGTCCACGGTGTGATTCCTTTTCTTCCTCCCTCTATTGTAACAAGCTTCGCTTTCTTGTGTTGTCTTTTTTTTGGAAAAAAAGCGTATGCCGCGTCGTGAATAAGCGCTATGTTTCGATCGTCCGTCGCGGCCCACGGTCCCGTGATGATGGGTAGAGCCGTAGGTGCAGTGCGGACGCACACCCCCTAAAACAAACTCGCCTGCTCTGG
>DBCF01000144.1:0-3288 GCA_002292925.1 Roseiflexaceae bacterium UBA965
GGCTGGGGTGGGCAACAAGTCAAGGGCTGGTTTTTGGTACCTACACAACGCAGTGGACCGTTGCCGTGTGTGGTGGAATATATTGGCTACGGCGGTGGCCGGAGCTTCCCCAATGATTGGTTGCTCTGGAGTAGCCAAGGGTACGCACATTTGGTGATGGATACTCGTGGCCAAGGGAGTGCTTGGTCAAAAGGCGATACGGCCGACCCCGATCCATTTGGGGACAATCAACATCCAGGCTTTATGACCCGCGGCATCCGCAACAAAGAGCACTACTATTACCGGCGCGTCTTTTCGGATGCGGTGCGGGCCATCGAGGCTGCGCGGAGCCATGTGGCCGTCGATGCCAGCAAAATCATTGTGACGGGTGGCAGTCAAGGGGGCGGAATTGCGATTGCGGCGGCAGGTTTGATGCCCGATGTAGTGGCTGCCATGCCCGATGTGCCGTTTTTGTGCCATTACCGGCGAGCTACCGAGATTACTGATTCGAATCCCTATAGCGAAATCAGTCGCTATTTGATGACCCACCGCGATGCGGTTGAAGAGGTATTTCATACACTCAACTATTTCGATGGGATTCATTTTGCCAAACGCGCCACGGCTCAGACTATTTTTTCGGTAGGGTTAATGGATGACATCTGCCCGCCGTCGACGGTCTATGCGGCCTACAATGCCTGGCAAGGGCGCAAAGAAATCAGCATCTGGCGCTACAATCGGCATGAAGGTGGTGGCAGCTACCAGTCGCAAGACAAAATGCGCTTTATGCAACGAATTATGCCAGTCTAATCAGCAATGCAACCCACTGTCTATCGTCAAATATAGGCAGTGGGCAGAAATAATGAACGAGAGTAATAATGTCAGATCCAAGCATGATTGAATTGATTCGTGATGCGGCAGATAAAGCCACGGCCCGTGGTGATACCATTGCGGCGCGTAATTATTATCGTGCGGTGCTGGCACAACAACCTCATGATATCGATGCGATTTTGGCATTGGCCCAATTAATCCCGGTGGTGAGTGAACGCCAACGCCTGATTGCCCAAGCACAGGTATTGGAACCAAACAATCCGGCGGTCCTTGCTGCAGTCGCCGAAAACGAAAAATTGATTACCCAAGGACTCAAAATCATCGTTGTCCCCAACAATGACAGTCAAAGTAGTGATACCGCCGCAGACGCACCACCGGTAGTGCAGCGCCCAATTGTGATGTGTGCGGTGCATGCCACCATGGAAGCGACATTGCGCTGCACGAGTTGCGATCGCCCCATGTGCGTACGCTGTACCATCCCCAACGAAGTCGGTCAGCTATGCCCAACCTGTCGCTACAAACGCATCCCCGAGCGCTATCGGAGCAATCTCCGTCATTGGTTAATTGCGGGGGGCGTGAGTGCGGTGCTTGCGACGATTATTCCCATCCCGTTGGTGTTTTTGCTGAGTATTCCCTTTATTGGGCCAATGTTATTTTTAGCGGGGGGCATGCTGATTGGTAGTCTCAGTGCCCAAATCACCCTCAGACTTACGGCCAAACGGGGACAGCCGATGATTATGGCAAGTGGCATCGGAGTTGGCATCGGGTCATTGATTGCCATGCTCATCCTATTTGGCGGTAATATCTCACTGATGCTCATCGTATTGACTGTGCTGTCGATTGCCTTGGCCGTACGGAGCCTCCAGCAAACATTGAATTAGTGCGCCCCACGATGGTCGTGGTTTGGGCGTAATCAATAAAAACGACGCTGCCACACACCGACACGCGGTACAGATAACGCCACGTTAAATTTGGTGATGGCGATGCCCCGTGCGCAGGCTATTTTTTGCACAAAAAAACCACCCATACCTGCGGAACAGGCATAGGTGGGATGGGGGTGGGACTAGTTCATGGGGACTTGGGGGACGATTTTGCCTTCGATGCGGGCAAAAATTTCTTCGATGGAGTGGCCGGTGATGGTCAAACCATGGTTTTTGAGGCCAATCACAGCACGTGACGGGTCGGGAGCGCGGCGTACCAATTCGGCCACTTCGGCGGCGATTTCGTAGGTGCCACAGGGGTAGTTGACTTGGGTGGATTCAATGGGATCGCTCCACCAGGCATGGATGTGGACAATGGCACCGACGGAAGGATGCTCGCGGTAGATCATCCAGTGTTCGATGGCATCGACCGATACGCGCCGAGGCTCCACTTGGGGTGGCACGCTGAGGCGGATCATCAATTGCTCGGGGACATAGCCAGTAACCAGTAACACATCGCGACCGACGGTTTTGAGGTTACTTTTGTCGACGCCCGACGCTGACATCCAGAAATGTTCGGGGTTGTGGTGGGCGCGGGCGCTCAAATTACCGTAGCTGAGACCGCCGATGTTGTAGAGGCGGCGCACCATGCGCAAGTCGTTTTCGGTGAGGAAATCTTCGATGCGGGTAGGTGACGGCAACAAGCCCATTTGGTCGAGGCGCACGCCGGCTTTGCAGACCTGCCACATGGGTTCTTCGCCTTGCCACATGGCTTCGGGCAAATCGGGGACAAAGTCATTGTTGATAACGAGGTGGCTACAGGCGAGTGGTTGCACGCGCTCGTAGAGACGCTCGTAGTTGGTGGCATCATCGCTGTCATGGCGTACCACATAATGCCCTTGTTCGGGGGTAATGAAGTGGCTTTCGCGCATGCCGTTGATGATGGTGTTGTAGATAATCAAATTCGAAATCGAGCGGATAAGCAAGGGGTAGGCAGCATGCATGATACTGGCTTCGTTACCCGGACCTTCGAAAATCGATGCGACAAAGGTGCCTTGGCCACGGCGTTTGACGGGGCGGGGGGCTTCGACATCACACATATTGAGGACGAGGCGCAACGGCATTTCGTCTTTGACTTCACCTGAGGCATCGATGACATTGGGGCGATAAATGTTGCCCTTTGAGACAATCACATCACGAAGCCGCTCTGCAAAGCTGGTAACAAACGCGCTGTGTGACTCACCGGCAATGGTAAAGGTCATTACTTCGTCTGAAGCAAATGGAGCCTGCCCGGTAGCCGACTGGGAGCCTGTAGTCATAGTGTTCTTCCTTAGCACACAAACGCAATAAGAGGGATAAATCTTATAACGGATGGCGTACAACTGCATAAAATACCATATATCATCATCTAGAATAGCCCGAATCGGGTATGGTGTCAAGTAAATCATTCTTGACAAGCCTCACGCAACAACGTAGAATCGTCATTAATGTATACCCTTCCACCATGGATATTTTCATTGAAAACAGTAAAACACCGACCATACTTCCGCTGGCAATTGTT
>DBCF01000144.1:3426-6919 GCA_002292925.1 Roseiflexaceae bacterium UBA965
CACGCCAAATCCGAGCGCGAGCGGCGATGCGGCGACTCAAGTTGTGACGCCACAGATTAGTGCCAGCGACGTTGTTTCGGCAACACTCATTCCTGAAGGGACGAGTGCACCAACCCCAGCAATCAGTGTGATTATCACGCCGCAGTTGCGGGCAACACCCACCGGTGATGAGCGCTGGGCGGCATTTGTCGGTGAACGGGTAGGCTTTGATGCGCCACAGCGCATGGTGACACTCGCCCCCAGTCAATTATTGTGGCTTGATCCACGCAATGGGCAAGTACTCGAAATTGGGCTTCTCAATGGGGGATTTGTTGCAACAGCCCAAATAGTATTGACGTCAGACAAGCGTGTAGCCTACGAAGTCGAATACACGATAAACCAAGACTATGGACTCACTGCGATATCTGATGCGATTGTGATGCGCATGCGCGATGCTGGGTACACCGCAAGTGTACGTGCGTTTGTGATGGCGGGCGATACGGTTATCCAGGCACCATAAATTATTATTTCTGATGGACACGTCCCTTTGAAGAGTGTGCGTATATTATGCGTAATGCGTAGGAGCACCAATGACGAGCAAATATCTAGATATGGTGCGTGGGCAACGCCGCCGCCCTAGCGCAATGCAATTCACCTCCAAAACCCTGTTGGCGATTTTGGCGATTATTTCGATGGGCGGATCAGCTGCGTATTGGTGGGGTGTCCAATCCCAGCTCACCGATAACCGGATTGTAGCGATTGCCTTTACGGCGATTTTGGTGCTTGCACCACCCAGCCTAGTATCGTTTTTGATTCCATGGTCGCCGGCAGGGATGCTTTTGCAAAAAATCAATGCCCGCACGTGGGGCTACCCGGTGATTATCGGGGCAGCACTTTATTTGATTTATTATTCATTCCAAATCCAATGGAGCTGGTGGGCGGCTCAACCCATCGTGGCCGATGCGGGTCTGGTCTATCAGCAAGTATTGATTGGCATCATCGGGTTCATCATCATCCCAGCCTTGTTGTGGACGCCGGTATCGTCAGATGAGCTAGTCGAACAAGTGCGCCAAGCGCATTTGGTCAAACGCTACGAACTACAAACCCAAGCCGATATTGCCATTTTGCGGGCCACATTGCTGCGGGCCCAAGAAAAAGCCTTGATTGGCTTTGCCAATTTGACCGTGCAAGAGCGCCAAGAACTGGCAGCAGTGATGCGCTCGTTGGTGGTTGGGATCGACAACACCTTGCGTGAAGTGGGACAAACCGTGCGCACCGTGAGTGGCGTGGCGATGCCGTTTGATGGCTTACTCGAAGACAACGCCGAAGTACGTGATGTGCTCGATTATATTACCGAAAGCCTCGAAAGTACGGCGCTTGCCGCCCCCGACGATGGCTTGGATGATGAATTTGCAGAGCAACCACCCCACACCACACCGCAACTAGCCCCACAAGCACGGATGACCCGCTCTGCCCAACGCATGCAACGATTGCATAATGATGGTGGTGAGGAGTAAGCCGATGTTGCGTGGGCGTCGATATGCGAGTGGTGGGGCATTACCCGCCGATGATATGCACGAACTGGTCGATTTATTGGCGATACGGATTTACGAGCGCCTCGCCGAGAGTTCTTTTTTGTTGAGTCGGTCGGATGTGAGTGAGCTAGTCAAACCCTATATTTCGGACTTGATTGCCAGTGATCAACAAGAAGTCGCCTGGTTGACCTGGGAACTCATCCAAGCCGGCGCACAAGAACGCGAAGGGTAGTGCATTGAAGCGTATTGGCATCCTCGGCGGCACCTTTGATCCAATTCATGTTGGGCATATCGCCATCGCAACACTCGCGATGGCGACGTTGTCTCTTGACCAACTACGCATCATCCCCAATCGTACCCCGCCTCACAAACCAGCCCCACTCGCCAGCGATGCCCAGCGCATGCAGATGGTACAACTGGCCTGTGCCTCCTACCCCCAATGGGCGGTCAGCGACAGCGAATTACGCCGAGATGGGCCGTCGTATACCATCGATACCCTCAGAGAATTCGCCACCCCTGATTGCCAACTCGTACTCATTTTGGGAGCCGATGCGGCGGCGCTATTGCCAGTGTGGTACCATGCCAAGCACCTCGGCGATTATTGTATGGTGGCGGTCATGCAACGGATCGGATCGCCGTTTGATGACCAACAGATTCGCCAGCAATTACCCAATCTCGGCATTACCCAAATCCCATGGGCAGGGATGGACGTATCGAGTAGCGCGATTCGCCAGCGCTGTGCAGATGGCGCATCTATCACTGATTTAGTCCCCGCCAGCGTGGCTGATTATATTCACCAGCATCACCTCTATGGAGCACCGCGTGATTAACCATTTTGGCATTATTACTGACTATGCCACCAAACACAAACTGACCATTACCTCTACCCAATATACCCAGCTAGCAGATTACCTGACCTTGCTCCAAGAATGGAACAAAGACAAAGTCAATCTGACAGCCATCGTTGAACCATCCGAAATGGTGCGCAAACACCTACTCGATGCCTTGACCTATATGCCCCTCAATCCCAAACCACCGGCGCGCTTGATTGACGTGGGGAGCGGTGGCGGCATCCCGGGCATCGTGCTGGCAATTGTCTGGCCCGAGACACATGTCACGTTGGTCGAAAGTGTCGCCAAAAAAACAGCCTTCCTCGTACATGTCGCCTCACATTTTGCCCTGCCCAATGTGCATATTGTCAGTGAGCGCGCCGAAACACTAGGCCAAGACAAACAATACCGTGCCCAATACGATATGGCTACTGCCCGAGCCGTGGCCGAATTGCGCGTGCTGGTGGAATATTTGTTGCCGTTGGTACGCATCGGCGGCAAAGTCTATGCCCCCAAAGGCCCCACCCCACACGTCGAAGTCGAGGCCGCCAAGACCGCCATTACCACCCTCGGTGGCCACTTGCACGATATTGTCAACATCAACGAGCCACCCCTCGAGCCACGCACCATGGTACGCATCGTCAAACATCGGGTGACGCCAGGTACGTACCCGCGCTTGGCAGGGACACCGAGTAAAAAACCGTTGTAGGATCATCATATGGCTCGCACAGAGGGCACAGAGGACGCGGAGAGATCGCTTTTTCTTTCGTGCCGATGAATGACGGCGGATGCGAACTGTGGTGTGGCTCGCACAGAGACGCGGAGGGCACGGAGAGATTGCTTTTTTATTTGTGCCGATGAATGACGGCGGATGCGAACTGTGGTGTGGCTCGCACAGAGGGCACAGAGGACGCAGAGAGATTGCTTTTTTATTTGTGCCGATGAATGACGGCGGATGCGAACTGTGGTGTGGCTCACGCAGAGACGCGGAGGGCACGGAGAGACACGGGCGATTGTCCACGATGTACATCTACCGGTTATGCTTAAGCACCGTGGAGGAATCGCCCTTCCCTATTCACTTCCTACATTACTTCACACTTCTGACTTTATACTTCCGACTTCATATGGCTCGCACAGAGGGCACAGAGG
>DBCF01000144.1:6961-11061 GCA_002292925.1 Roseiflexaceae bacterium UBA965
GGCGGATGCGAACTGTGGTGTGGCGCACGCGGAGACGTGGAGCACGCGGAGACATCCATGCCTGCACATGGAGTCGTCGTAGCCGTAACAAGAGCCGTAACAGGAGTCGTCGCAGCCAGAGTCGCAGTAGGCTGCGATTCTACAACAAAAATATACACAAAAACCACGCCTCTGCAACAATTGCCGTTGCAGAAGCGTGGTTTTCCGTACGTAGTTATCTGGCCACGGGCAAATAGAGCCGGTTGACGTATTCTTTGAGCATGCGTTGCGTACTGAATTTGGGTGCACAGGTCATGATAGCAGCTTTGGCGATGGCAACCCAGCGTGCCGATACGCCACTGGCATCGCGATCGTAATAAGCGGGGACCACTTCGGTTTCGAGGAGGTGATAAAGGTGCTGGGCATCGTCCCAGTCTTGGGCATCGAGGTTGTCGTACTCTTGTTCGGTGCCAATGGCCCAACCATTGGTACCGGCGTAGGCTTCAGGCCACCAACCATCGAGGATACTAAGGTTGGGGATACCGTTGAGGCTGGCTTTTTGGCCACTAGTCCCACTGGCTTCATAGGGACGACGGGGGGTATTGAGCCATACGTCGACGCCCTGAACCAACGCCCTCGCCACACACATGTCGTATTCTTCGAGGAAGATAATCCGCCCGGCAAAGCCTGGCTCTTGGGAGCGGCGATAGACGTCTTGGATGAAGTGCTTACCGGGCTCGTCGGCCGGATGCGCTTTGCCGGCGAAGACCATCTGAATGGGGCGCTCAGGATTGTTGAGAATGGCTTTGAGGCGATCGGCATCCTTGAACAACAACGTGGCCCGTTTGTAGGTGGCGAAACGCCGGGCAAAGCCGATGGTCAAGATGGTGTCGTCAAACATGGGCCAGGCCACCGGGGGGAAGCCGAGGCGGGTGTGGCGTTGTGCCAAGCGTTCACGCACAAATTCTACCAACGTGCGCTTGAGACTCAAGCGCGCCTGCCAAAACTCGCTGTCGTCACTCGATTTGAGGGCTTGCCAGGTGGCCGGATTGTCGAGATGCTCGTACCAATCCGCCCCCAAGGTGCGGTCAAACAGATTGCGCATGGTGGGAGCCAACCATGAAGAGGTGTGAATGCCGTTGGTGACCGAGGTGATGGGCACTTCGTCGTGGCTTTTACCCGGGTAGAGCCATTGCCACATCGAGCGCGCGACTTGCCCGTGCAATTTGCTCACACCGTTATGCATTTCGGACAAACGCAAGGCCAGCACGGTCATGGCAAAGCTGGGTCCCCACGACTGCTGTTGCATGGCGATGTTCATGAAGGCGTCGCGGCTAATCCCCAATTGATCCCAGAATTTGGCGAAATATTTGTCGATTAAGTCGAGTGAAAATGCATCGTTGCCGGCGGGTACGGGTGTGTGTGTCGTAAACACGGCTTGGTCGCGCACCAAGTCAAAGGCTTGCATGAAGGGCACGCCTTGTGCGACATATTCACGGGCCAGCTCGAGCACCAAAAACGCCGAATGGCCTTCGTTCATGTGCCAGACCGCAGGAGCGATACCCATCTGACGCAAGGCACGTACGCCACCAACGCCAAGGACGAGTTCTTGGGCGACGCGCAATTCGTGGTCACCACCGTACAAACGGGCCGACAAATCACGATCGGCGGGGCTGTTGGGATGAATGTCGGTATCCAGCAAATAGAGCGTCATGCGCCCTACTTGGAGGTGATAGACTTTGGCGTAAATCGTGCGCCCAGGCAGCTCGACATCGACGACTACTTCGTTGCCATCGGGGGTCAAGGCAGGGCGAGCTGCGATATCAGCAAAGCTCATTTTGCTATAGACGGCTTCTTGCCAACCACTATGATCGAGGCGTTGGCGGAAGTAACCTTGGGGATAAATGAACCCTACGGCCACCAACGGCAAATCGAGGTCGCTGGCTTCTTTAATGTGGTCGCCGGCCAAAATCCCTAAGCCACCTGAATAAATGGGCAAGGATTCGTGCAGACCAAACTCCGCCGAAAAATAGGCAATGGTGCTTTTTTCGGTGGGGTAGGTGCGTTTGAACCAGGTGTCTTTGCGATTCATGTAGGCATCAAACGCAACCACTACGGCATCGTAGTCGGCCAACCAGGTAGGATTGTTGGCAGCAGCAATCAAATTGCGTTGGCGCACGTTGCGCAAAAACTGGACCGGGTTGTGGTAGATTGATTCCCACAATTGGGGATCAATGCGATTGAACAAATCAGTCGCGTTGGGGTTCCATGCCCACCAATAGTTGTAGGCAATGTCTCGCAAGCGGTTGATACGCGCAGGAATCGGCGTAAACAACAAATCAGCACTCGTAGCGCTCAAGGTTCACCTCTTTTTCACAGAAGGAAACTGACACGCGGAGTAGCCACGATGCCCCCCGCAAACCGTCTCTTAATATACACGCTAGTATATATTTACGCAAACGGCTGTTAAAAAACAATGCCACCGCACACAACCTCGCTTATAATGCAAGCAATTATGCATACAAAGGGTCCTCATATGCGTCCAAAAATTGTCGTCACTCAACCAATCCCCGGCGATGCGGTGGCGCGCTTGCGCCAAATCGGCGACGTCACCTACCGCACGACCGATGGGCCGTTACCGGCAGCTGAGCTCAGTCAATTACTGGCACCCGCAGATGCGGTATTGTGCCTATTGACCGATCGCATCGACGAAGTGCTCCTCGCCACCACACCCCGCCTCAAAATCGTCGCCAACATGGCTGCCGGTTACAACAACATCGATGTGGCGGCGGCGAGTGCGCGCAAGATTGCCGTCACCAATACCCCTGGTGTCCTCAGCGAAAGCACCGCCGACCTGACATTTGCCCTAATCCTCGGCGTGATGCGGCGCATCAGTGAATCCGAGGCTTTTTTGCGGTCGGGCCAATGGGCGTATTGGAGCGCCACGTTGCTCCTCGGCAGCGAAGTACACAGCCGCACCCTCGGGATTGTGGGGATGGGGCGCATCGGCACGGCAGTGGCACGCCGAGCCCGGGCATTCAATATGCGGGTGGTGTACACGGCCCGTAGTGTGCATGCCGATGCAGAGTCCCTCGGGGCCGAGCGGGTTGATTTGGACACACTCCTAGCGCAATCAGACATCGTATCGCTCCACGTCCCCTACAATGCTGCCACCCATCATCTCATCAATGCCCAGCGCCTTGCCCAAATGCAGCCCTCCGCATTTTTAATCAATACAGCCCGTGGCAGTGTGGTAGACGAAGCCGCCTTGGCCGAGGCCTTGCATCGTGGCATTATTGCCGGCGCCGGAATAGATGTATTTGAAGCCGAGCCCACCATCCACCCCCAATTGCTCAGTGCCCCCAATACGTTGTTGTTGCCACATATCGGCAGTGCGACATTGCAAACCCGCAGTGCCATGGCGCGGATGGCGGCAGACAACATTGTGGCTTTTTTTGCTGGTAATCGCCCACCCCAATTAGTGAATCCGGAGTATTTGGCGTGAATCGTACCACTCTCTTGCGAATCAGCATCATGATTGTTGCTGCCACATGCATTATTTTGCAATTCCCGCTTTTTTTTGTGGCGGTGGGTCAACGCATCGCCTACCTTTACCCGATTGATTACGGCGAAGGTCCATTGCTCCGCCAAGTGCAGTTTTTGGTGCAAGGTGGGTCAATTGCGGCGTTATACGGCAATCCGGGTGCACCACCCTACCTCGTGGTCAACTACCCACCGTTGTATTTGCTGGTGACACGCCTGTTTGCCACGGTAACACCAGTACTATTTGCGGGGCGGCTGGTGTCGGCACTGGCCGGCGTCGGGGCATTCATCGCCATCCGGTTGTTGGCAGACGACGACCGCGACGCCCCCTATGCCAATGCCTTGCGTTGGCTGGTGGCCTGCACGTGGCTGGTGATCCCGATTGTGCGTGAGTGGAGCGGGGTGATGCGCGTCGATATGCTGGGCGTGGCACTGGGGTTAACGGGGGTACTCCTCGCGGTGCGGGGCAAACTCACTTGGGGTACTGTCCTGGTTGTTCTCGGGTTATTATGCAAACCTACCTTGATTGCCGCGCCCCTGGCGTTGCTGGTGCTTTATGCCAGCACGCCGTGGCGCAG
>DBCF01000058.1:0-6494 GCA_002292925.1 Roseiflexaceae bacterium UBA965
GGAACTGCCCAAAATGGCGTGGAAGCACTTGCGCTGTGTCATACGCTCCAGCCCGATGTGGTGATTACTGATGTCAAAATGCCCCAAATGGATGGCATTGAATTGTGTCAGCAGTTACGCAATACATACCCAGATATGCATTTAATCGTTATTTCTGCATATGATGACTTTGGCTATGCGCAGCGAGCAATGACGTTTGGCGTGACAAATTATCTCTTGAAACCAATCGATAACCAAAAAATAAGCGAAATTACTCAGCTGTTGATGGCAATTTCGCAGCGTTCCCATCAACATACAGTCCGGTTAGCGACGTTTTTTGCGTCGAGTGTGATTGCTGACTTGCGGCAGGCTTTGATTCATGCAAATGAAGCTCAAGTGCAGCTATTACTTAACCAGTGTTTACACGATGACGGCGTAAATTTGCGTGACGCCAAAGAAATGGCTACAAATTTAGTGGCGGCCCTCTATCATCATGTGTCACATATTGGATTACCGCCAAATATTATCGGAAAAAACCTCAGTGAAAGTTTAGCCGCATTACAGACCTTTCATACACTCCGCTCCGTCAACAACTACGTGAGCAGTCAATATCAGTGGGTTTGTCAACATGTGGCGTTACACCGTAATCCATCAACAGAACAAATCGTTACCCGTATTCAGACGTATATTTGTCAAAATTTTACAGACGCCGCCATATCTACGTATGCGCTTGCCCAGAAATTTCATTTGAGTCAAAGTTATTTGTGTCAGATTTATCGTACATATGCCCAAACCAACATCAATACCACAATTACTCAGCTTCGGATTGATTATGCGTGTCAATTGTTGACCAACGATAGCACAATTGCAATTGCAGAGGTGAGTAAACTTGTGGGCTACCTTGATGCCCAATACTTTGCAAAAGTATTTCGACGTATAAAAGGACTCACTCCGAGCGAATACCGTGAATTGGTACAACGGACATGAAACAGATTACCTTGCTACGCCGCATTTTTGTGTTGGTTGGTGGGGTGTTTTTTGGATTGTTAGCGACGACCACGATCGTTATTTACTTCTTTTTTTCGAATTTATTGATTACTAATGCACAAGATTATCTTCACCTAATTATGCAACAAAATCAACGTATGGTGAATACATCACTCAAGCGTGTTGAGGAAGTCGTGGTTGGACTAAACAATGATCGGTTTATCTATGAACAAGTCGCATTACCTGTCAGTGATAACTATGTGGACCATGCGGTATCGCGCCAAGAAATTAATCGCTATTTAATTCGTTCGGTGTATGTGCCGTTGCGGAAGTATTTTGGTGAGGTGAATTACTGGTTTTTTATTAATGATCAATATCAAAGCAGTACGCTCTATACTTCATATTCATTTCCAGCGAATCGTGTCTTGACGATGCAGCGCGCGCGTGAGATGGCGTTTTTTGCCGCAACACAGTCTGCGAAGGGACGCGTATGGTGGTTTGTGAATGCAGATAAACCACATAAAATTTATGCCGCAGTATTGCTCCGTGGCACGTTTAGTGCTACGACAATTCCTGATATCGGGGTGTTATTACTTGAATTTAACACTACAGACTTACTTGGTACGGATATCGATAATGGTAGTCAGTCTGAATATTACTTGGTTGACGGGCAGGGTGCGGTCCATCGCGTGAGCAAGCGCGATACGCCAATAGAATCTCCACTAGCCCAGCAGTTTTTACAGGAGTATTTTTCAAAAGCGCCCCAAACTGTTAACCACACATTTCAGGCAAACAATCAATTATTTAGTATCTTGTCGCTTGATTCTGGTTGGTGGTTGGTGGGAGTAACGCCGTTTACCCAAATCACCCAACAAACACATCGATTAAGTGAATTTTTGATTCCTGTAACGGTGCTGTCGTTGGCTGCGGTGGTGGTGCTATCGTATGTGATTGCCCGTTCGGTTGCACGTCCTATTGTGCATCTCTCACAGACAATGCGCCAATCTACGCAACAATCTGACCTCGTGGTATCACTGCCAACTCGACCGCAAACCATTGAAATTACGTTGTTGTATGAAGCATACAACGAATTTATTGCCCGGATTAAACAATTATTGCAAGATGTGTATCACACGGGATTAAATGTGAAACAAGCGGAGCTGAGAGCATTACAAGCACAAATCAACCCGCATTTTCTTTACAATACACTTGATGCAATTAGTTGGATTACATTTGACTTGGGTGATACTGATGTGCCGCATGTTGTTTCTTCATTGTCAAACATATTACGCTATAGTATTAATGATTCAGATCGCCTTGTTACATTGACCGATGAGCTCAATATTGTCCGTGATTATCTCAACATTCAAAATTTTTGTTATCAACTTGATATTCAATTGGTGATAGATGATGCACTACCCTGTGCCACCCAATTATTTCCAAAATTGACCCTTCAGCCTATTATCGAGAATGCAGTACAGCATGGTTTTTTGGAGCAAAAACAAAAAACCGGGATTATCGCTATTCGCTATCATCAGACTGATACATTCATACAGTGCGAAATCGAAAATCCCGGTGAAGCTGATGTCGCCATGATGAATAAATTACTGCAGGATACGAGTGAACCAAAGAAACACGGGATTCGGAATGTACACAATCGATTACGCATGTTGTTTGGTGTTGATTCGGGATTGTATTTCTATCAAACAACACAGCGCGCAACAGTTGTGGTGCTGACTATTCATCACCCACCCACTAACGATACATCACCACTTGCCCCAATCTGGTAACGCAATCCCTAGGACCTGGTGCCAGACCTGTGCAAATACCGGTGCCGGACTCTGGCTTTGCATCTGGCGCAATATGGTCGTCGCCTGTTGGATGTGGGGGGCGTCGTGGAGTTGGACGGCGAGGGTGTAGCCCTGCCACAGATAGGGTAGGGCGTTGGTTAAGCCATCAACTGGGTTGCTGGTGGCAAACAACAGTTCGGCTAGGGTGATTTGGCTGGCACAGACGAGTTGTGCGCGTTGGCTCTGTATCAAGAATTCGTGGGCATGGTGGGCGCACTGCAAGGCCTGTTGACCATCAGTGCCACGGGGATTATCGAGGTGGCGTTGCCAAAAAAGTGCCGCTTGGGTGAGATAGACCTCGCCGGCATCTTCTGTGGCATCGTGATCGAGGTAGATGTGTAGGGCTTCGTCGCTGAGGGTGAGTGCCTGTTGTTGCAACGTGTAGCGTTGGGGTGCGTCATGCAAACGCGCCAAGCGGGTGAGTAAACTGGCTTCGATGTCGCAGGTACCGGCATAAATGTGGATATTTTGCGATTGATAATACGATTTGGCGGCTCTGACAGCGTTGATTCCTGCCACACAGGCGGTGTGTGCATCGGTTTGGTCGTCGGAATGGGCATCGGCGATTTCGCGGTAAATCATGGCAAACACGTACTGGGTCATGGCGTGGTGTTCAGGCACCTCAGTCATGGTTCTGAAGCATAAGGCTTGATTGCCAGATATCACTGCGTGGGTCAGCCGATCGCGGCGGTGCTCACCTTCGAGGCGTGACAACTGCATCAAGGTGTTGGCCAGGTTGTGGTGGGTCCAACTGTATTCGAGGGGCACCAATTCAGCAGTGCGATACTTCAAGGATTCGTTGAGGCAGTCGACACTTTTTTGTAAACAGGTGCGCTGATCGACATCGATGAGCTCAGCCAAACTACTATAAATGTTGGCACGATTCATCAAGACCCGGGCATAGTTCATCGGGTTTTCGTTTTCGCTGAGGTGGAGCAACACATTGTTGTTGGCGTCGAGGGCAGCCTCGAGGTGCTGTTGAATGTTGACATCCATATGGGTGGCGTATTCATTGTGGATGGTGCTGATGGTGGAATATAACTTCGCATAGTGTTGGGTGGTATGGGTGCTGGGCAACCACTTGATAGCTTCTTGGCAGACGGCAATGGCTGAATCAAGGTAATCGGTGCCGCGGGGGTAGTCAATGTTGGCCAGCCCCATAGAACAATTCGCGCGGTTTTGGCATATGCTGACATAGACGTGCACGTCGAGTCCAGGGGTTTGGGCGGCATTGGCGAGCACGCTGAGTGCTTCGTGCAAAAGTGCCCGCTTGTCGACATCGGGTAATTCGGCTATTTCTTGCAGACAAATGCCCAAGTGATTGAGGATGGTGGTGGTCAAGGCATGATTTTGCTCGACATCCCCCAATTCTTGGGCGCGGCGGTAATATTCTAGCCCTTGCGTCAAATAGTGTTGACGTTGCTGACCTACATGGGTACTGAGTTGTACTGCGGCATCGGCAACGAGGGCATAACAGCGGGCCTGCATGGGAATATCGCCACTCTCGATGGCGTGCGTGAGCACGGCATTCGCCCAGCTGGATTGTTCTTGATGGGCGCCATGTGCTTGGTGGAACCAGCTACTGGCCACTACAAGGTTGATGGCCAGCGACAAATGATGGTTTAGCGCCAATCGAAAGGCATAGCGAATGTGAGGAATGAGCTCGCTAAGCTGGGTAAATTGATAGTCGTGGTGGGCTGCGTGGAGCAGTTGAATCACGGTGTGAATCATACGTTCGCGCAATGGTACGTCTGCGTTACTATTGGTGACGAGTGATTCCACATAGGTGCGCAAAATAGTAGATTGTGTCCACTGATTTGGCTGGCGTTGCTCCACAAACCCTAATTGTGTCAGGCGCATGAGAGTGGCATGACTCCGTTCAATCGGAATGTCCCAGAGTTGGGCGAGGAATGCGACAGTCACGGCTACTTGGGGGGCGCAATAAACCAGTGAATGGACGATTTGTTTTTCGATGGGGTTGAGTTGCTGATAGCTGGGGTAGAGCAGCGGCAGTAACTCTTTTTGAATGGCGGTATCGGCAAGCAGGTTTGTGGCGCCGGCATTGTGCATGTCGGCAATGAGTTGATTGAACAATGTTTCCCAGACATGGGGCTGCTTGCTTTGATTGCGCAAAAACTTGGCGATGACGGTAATGAGCAGGGGATGATTTTCGGTAATGGTACAGAGCTCTTGGGGCCATTCCCAATCAATCAACGCATCGAGTGGGTGTGCCAAGCGTAACGCCAATAGTTGCAGTGCTTCGGCGTCAGCGAGGGTGGGGATCATGATTGTTGTATCGGTGAATTGGTGTGCGCTGTCTATTTGGCGCGTGGTGATGATGAGACCAGCATTGATTGGTAGGGCTGACCGCAATAACTCGATTTGTGCGACCGTATAGACATCATCGAGGATGACCAACATGGCCGGGTGGTGGCGCCACAATGCCTGCACAATCTGCGGTTCAGGTGTGCAGCCTAGGGGGATTTGGGGCAGGTCGATGGCTTTGAGTAGCCATTCACCCAAGGTGAATTGGGCGGCATCGGCGTCGTAGAATTCGCCGATATGCTCATATACCACGCCGGATGGGTAGTTGGTTTGGGTATATTGGGCGACGAGGGTGGCGAGCGTGCTTTTGCCACTACCTGGCATGCCGACCAAGGTGACTTGGCCGTGGGTGCGTAACTGGTCGGCAATAGCGACCACGAGGGGCTGGCGTGGGACGGGTGTGTCATACAGCGGTAGGGGTGGTGAGGTGTGCCAGGTGAGTTTGGCTTGTGTATTGTTGATGAGCACCATTTCATCATCAAGGAATTCAACGCGCATCTGGGTATTCCTCCATCATCAGCGAAAAATATGTTTGTGCAGGAGTATTTTGTTTTTGTGAAAAATAACAAAACAACACAAGGTGAAAATCCATACAATACAGATAATCACACAAGCAGTAAATAATGGATTAGGGTAGTCGAAAGGAGCGCACATGGACATTGTCGCACAGGCTTGGCAATGGCTGCAAACGTTGGTCGCTGGCATATGGCTATGGTTCACCCAATTACCGTGGGGGGTGTGGTTGGGGTCGCTGATGGCCATGACGCTGGTGGAATGGGTGGGGTTTTTGGCGAGTATTGCTGCGCTTATTGCGTTTGTGATTGGTATTCCGCGGCTATGGAGCTTTCAATATACCCAGCGATATCGGGTGTTTGTGGAGTTGTACAAGATCAATGCCCACCTTATTTCGCGACTACGCTCAAATGATATAAGTACCGCCACAACCTATCGTGAAGCCCTACGGGATTATATTCACGCCAACAGCTACGAGTTTTCGAGCAAAGATAACACGCGCATTTATGACCAATGGAAGAAAGCCAATAAACAGGCAATCGAGTTGCTCAAAAGTGGCACCAAATTTAACAGCGAAGCCGATATCGCCGATTTAATGGAGTTGCGTGAACGACTCAATCGTGAAATCCAAAAATTGCGCAAGGCGCCCATTAATATGAGTGACGGGTAGGTATCTTGCTTCTTCCTTATCTCGCACAGAGCCCGCAGAGGGCGCAGAGGCGTTTTGTTGATTGCTGTGCGCCGAAGAATGTCAACCACACTTCATACTTCCGACTTTACTTCACTCTTCCGACTTCACTCTTCCGACTTCATATGTCTCGCACAGAGCCCGCAGAGGGC
>DBCF01000058.1:6556-9121 GCA_002292925.1 Roseiflexaceae bacterium UBA965
AGAGCCCGCAGAGGGCGCAGAGGCATTTTGTTGATTGCTGTGGGCCGAAGAACGCCTGCCCATGCGCTACGCACTTCCGACTTTACGCTTTCTACTTCCTACTTCCTACTTCCTACTTCCTACTTCCTACTTCCTACTTCCTACTTCCTACACCGGTATCCACTAGTGATAAAATAGCCCTCGAAGATATATTTTTTGTGAATGAGCGTCTGCCGATGAATGCACTTACCCAGTTGCTCCAACAATGTATCGCATGGCTCACCATCGTGTGGGCGTGGTTGGTGGGTGTGGTACTGCCACTCTGGCAACGCATCCCCTACCACACCACCATCACAACCACACTCACGGCATGGTACGCCCAAGGTTTCCTCACAGTGGCGGTGGTGGTAATTGTAGTGCTTGTGGTCATTCGCTGGGTATGGCTGCGCTTGTATGGCATCATCCAGCGCACCCATTACGACAAAGCCGCGCAGTGGTATCTGGCGATTACGGCGTTGATTCGCCACGAACGTGCGCTGACCACGCAGGGCATGGCGCCGATTCATCAGGCGCGGCGCCACATGAAAGATTATTTTTATACCTATCAGTTGGTGCTGATTGCCGATGTAACGGTACGCCACGATATCCGCGAATTAGTGCATGTGGTCGATGACGACGCTGCAGGTTTTGAAAAAAAAGTCGTTTTGAAAAACATCTATCACCTGCATTCTTTTGCAGAACAACAACTCCGTGCCTACCCCCGCTCGATTCGTGTGCTGTATTGGCTGATGGCAGGGGCATGGCAACGCCTCCCGTATTGAAGCAATACGAGAGGCGTGGAGGGTGCGTAATTTAGCGAATCCGGAATACGACGCCGTACGAGCCGATTTGCTTGGCAGGCATATCGACCACCAACGCATCGGCATGCTGGTGCCACGTGACGGCATAATCGTGGCCAATTAGCTCGACACTGGTGATACCTAGCCGGCGACCGCTGGCGCTACCCAGTGATTGAATGCGGGCGTGGGTGCCTGGCCAGGCCATTACAATCGCATACAACGTATCGCCCCGAGTGGTAAAGCGGATGTCTTGGCCGGTAAAGTCACTGCGATTAGTATCACTAAAGGCGCCATCGGCCACTTGGGTGGGGCCTTCGCCATAGATTTGCCACGGGGTGGTGGCATAGATGGCTTCGCCGTTGATGCGGAGCCAGGCGCCGATTTCGTGCAACAAATAGACTTCGTGGTCGGGGATGGTGCCGTCGGCTTTGGGGCCGATATTGAGCAACAAGGCGCCGTTTTTGCTGACCACATCGATGAGATCGCCGATGAGGTTGGCAGGGGTTTTGTAGTCTTGGGCGTCGGTATAGCCCCATGCATTTTTGGCGACGGAGGTGTCGTTTTGCCAAAAATGGGGGTAAATGTCGGTGACTTGGCCGCGCTCGATGTCAAACACCGCACTGCCTTGGGCAAACGCCTCGTATTTGTAGTTGACGGCTACCCCTTTGTGCCATTGGGCTGCCCGATTGTAGTAGTAGGCGGCGAATTGTTGCAACGCCGGCTCCCACGCTTTGTGCTGAATCCACCAGTCAAACCAAAAGAGCTGTGGTTGGTATTTGTCGATTAGCTCGATGTTGCGCGCCAGCCAGTCATCGATAAAGGCTTCGTCGGGACGCTCGGGGGAATCGAGATTGTGCCAATCGGGGGGTGACACGGCTGCCGGCCCATATAAATCTTCGTATTGAGGGTCGTTGACGTCGCTGTCAAACAATTTGCCTTTTTCAAAGAAAAAATAGTGCTCGGCGCGGTGACTCGACAACCCAAAGACCATATTGTGCCGCCGGATGGCCTGGGCTAATTCACCGATGATGTCGCGCTTGGGACCCATCTCGACCGCATTCCAGCGATTGAGCGCTGTCTCGTACATGGCAAAGCCGTCGTGGTGCTCGGCCACCGGCACCACAAAGCGCGCGCCAGCAATGGCGAATAACTCGGCCCATTGGTTGGCGTCAAACTGTTCGGCTTTGAACAGCGGGATGAAGTCTTTGTAGCCGAATTGGCTTTGCGGTCCGTAGGTGGCCACGTGATGCGCAAACTCGTTGCTACCCGGGGTATACATGTTGCGGGGGTACCATTCACTGCCAAAGGCGGGGACACAGTATGGTCCCCAATGGATAAAGATGCCGAATTTGCCTTCGCGATACCAGGCCGGGACTTGGTAGTGTTGCAACGATTCCCAATTGGGGGCAAATGGTCCAGGCGGGATGGTCATATGTGCCTCTTTGCGCGTTATACCACGACGGTGTGGTGATTACTTGACGTCGAGCAAGATGCGTGATGCCTTGAGGGCGCTGGCGACATCGCCGCGGGGTAGGTATTCGTGACCCACAAAGCCATCGTAGCCGGTGTCTGATATGGCACGCATCAGCGGTGGGTGGTAGATTTCTTGGGTCTCGTCAGGGTCAAATCGGCCGGGATTGCCGGCAATGTGGTAATGCCCGAAGTATTGGTGGTTTTGTTGGACGGTGCGAATCAAATCGCCTTCCATGATTTGCATGTGGTAGGCGTCGTAGAGCAATTTGATGCG
>DBCF01000146.1:0-1298 GCA_002292925.1 Roseiflexaceae bacterium UBA965
GGATTGTTGACCAAGGCCCGGGCAATGGCCACCCGTTGCTTTTGACCACCAGACAACTCATTGGGGCGGTTATTGAGGCGATTCCCCAAACCCACCGCTTCGAGCGCTGCTTTGGCCCGTGCTTCCCGTTCGCTCACACCCACCCGCGCATACACCATCGGTAAGGCGACGTTTTGCAGGGCGGTCAAACGGGGCAACAGGTTAAAGTTTTGGAAAATAAAACCGAGCTTTTGGTTACGCACCCCCGCCTGGGCGGTACGGTCAAGGCCACTCGTCTCGATACCGTCGAGCAAATAGGTACCACTGGTGGGGACGTCGAGCAAACCAATGATGGTCATCAAGGTGCTTTTGCCACTCCCCGACGGTCCCATGATGGCGACCATTTCACCTTTGGCAATGGTAACCGAGACGTTATCCAAGGCGACGACGCGGTTGTCACCGCCATCGAAGATTTTGGAGACGTTGTGAATCGCAACAACATCTGGGGTCATTTGCTAACCTCCCCGTCGATTTCGATGACGTCACCAGCAACGACACCGCTCTTGATTTCGACCAAATCATCGCCACGCACACCCGTTTCGACGGTACGAACCTCACGGACGCCGTTTTTGACTACAGTCACTTTTTGCACGCCGTCAACAAGATGCACGGCAGCGCGGGGCAGACCAATGGCGTTTTTGGCTTGGGCAGTAATGATTTGAGCCGAGGCCGTCATCCCTGATTTAACCACCCGTTGATCGGGAGTCGCTTCGACGGTGACTTTATACGACACCACACCGTTGTTGATGGTGGCTTGGGGGGCAATCCGCACCACGGTACCTTGCAAGGCAGGTTCACCAAGGGCATCAACCAACACTGCAACCGGCTGACCGACAGCCACTTGAGCTACATCGACTTCGTCAACGGTGATTTCGACCGCAAATTTGGTGATATCAATCAAATTGACGACTGGGGCAGTAGAGACCAATTCACCGACTTTAGCATTCACATCAGCCACCACACCGGCAAACGGGGCAGTCAAGGTGGCATCGTCCAGCTTGACGCCAGCCATTTTGGCTTGGGCTTGGGCTTGGGTCAAACGGGCATTGGCACGATCGAGACCCGCTTTGGCGGCAGCGACATTGGCTTCTTGGGCGGCGACTTGGGCATTGCGTTGATCACCGAGCAATTTGCCGAGGTTTGATTCAGCAGTTGCCGCAGCCGCTTTAGCCGCAGCTACATCGGCACCGGCGCCGCTGGTCAGGGCGGTCAAATCGGCTTGAGCAATGGTCAAGCGTGATTCGGCAGTGGCAATCCCA
>DBCF01000146.1:1328-5039 GCA_002292925.1 Roseiflexaceae bacterium UBA965
AGCGTCGGCGTCACGGGTGGCTTGGGCGAGCAATGCCGTGGCGTTTTCGGTGGCACGCACGGTTTCGTTATATTTGCCGGCATAGTCCCGGGCATCACTTTGGCTCAATTCACGGCCAGTCCGGGGATCAGTGCCTTTGGCGATGACATGTTGGTTGTCTTCATAGGCGCCGGTCATCGCTGACTGGGCATCGGCCAAATCATTGGCGCGCTGTGCCACCAAAGTATCGGCTTGTTCTTTGGCCACTGCCAAGGTTTTGCGCTGAGTATCGAGGTTGGATTGGGCATCGACGACGGCAGCCTGGGTGCGCGCCAACACTTCGGCGCGGGTACCGTTGCTGAGCAACGCCAAACGGGCTTGGGCTTCGGTCAAAATCGCCCGGGCTGCGGTAATGTCATTGGCCGTCACACTGCCGACGGTTTGGTTGAATACCGCTTGCGCCCCGGCCAATTGGGCCGTGGCGACAGCCACATCGGCTTGGGCTTGGTCCATGGCGGCGGTGGCAGATTGGGCATCGAGCGACAACATGTTGTCTTCGAGCTTGACCAGCGGTGCATCCTTTGCCACGCTATCACCAGCCACTACCAACACTTCGGCAACGCGCCCGCCACTGGTATAACTCAAATCTGCACTACTGCGGGGTGTCATTTTGCCGGTGGCGGTAATGCTGGCCATAATGTCGCCTTGGGTGGCGGTGACGGTCGCACCGATGGCGGTAGCGGCGGCTTTGCTCTGCACCGAACTAAAGACAATTGCACCCACAACTGCCACGATAACCACCCCAATAATTACCATCATTCGTCCCGAGATCTGGGGGACACGATTACGCCAACTTTGTGAAATCACTGCCATGGTGTTGCTCCTCTTGGTAACTTACGCCATACAAAAACATGTGGGTCATACGCGTTGCATCAATGTGCATCTGGATAGCGGCACCTTCTGGGCCACTAAATGCCTCAATAAAACATAAAAACATCATGGCGAGCTCGGCAGCGGTACCACCGCTTATTTGCTTGGTCGCCAATCCCTGCGCCATCACGGTCACGAGTGGCCCCATCATGGTGCGATAAAACTGTTCGGCTAATTGGGCTTGCCATTGCGGTGATAAATAGGTACGAATTTCATGGCGTAACATGCGCGTGTCTTCGGCGTTGTGTGACTGAATCATTTCAATCACACTGCGCAATACCTGTGCAAAACTGCCGTCTATCGCCGCAATCGCTGCCGTCATTTCGGCACCCATCTGCGTCAACACCCGTTGCGCCATGGCCACGTACAAGGCCTCTTTGTCGGCGTAGTGGTAATACAACGTCGGCTTGGTAATACCTACCTGTTGCACCACATCATTGATTGATACGCCACTAAATCCCCGTTCCATGAACAATTGATGCGCCACTTGTAATATGCGCTCGGCGGTTTGCGCTCCGTCTCGTGCCATGCGACCCCTTTATATACCGAACGGTAAGTATTGTAGTGTGATTTTTATAGTTTGTCAAGGTATTGCACAGATTTTGTTGATTCTCTCATAATTTGTCGCTACAGACAAAAAACCTGTGCATATTTCATGCACAGGTTTATCAAACATATCTCGCAGTGGCAATTAGTGATTTACCATGGTTCGCCAACTCGGGCAATAATGCACTTGAGGTAGCGTCCTTCGAGGAAGTGCGTCGGCACGGGGTGGTCGAGGGCGTGCCCGGCTTCGTGCAGGATTTGCAGGCGTTTTTCGCTATTGGTTGCGACGGTGGCGAGCATCGAGCGGAACTCTTCGGGGCCGATTTGGCTGGTACAGCTAGCCGACACCAACAAGCCATTGGGCGTCAGACATTTAAGGGCCAGCATATTGAGGCGGGTATAGGCCTGCATGGCCGCATCACGCTGTTGGCGGGTGCGGGCAAAGCTAGGCGGATCGAGGATGATACAGTCATATTTTCGCCCATCGCCGGTCATTTTTTGTAATAACTCAAAACAATCTTGGGTGACAAACTGATGGCGCTCGGCGGGCAATTGATTGAGGGCGATGTTGCGGTCAGCAGCCTCGGCGAGGCCATGACCGATGTCGGCGCTGACCACTTTGCGGGCGCCCCCTTTGAGGGCATACAGCGAAAAAGCGCCGGTATAGGCGAAACAATTAAGCACGCTCAACCCTGCCACATAGTGCATCAAGGTCTGGCGGTTTTCGCGGTGATCGAGGAACAAGCCAGTTTTTTGGCCTACCTGTGGATCCACCACAAACTGCAACCCGGCATGCTCTTGTACCACCAATTCATGGGCGGGCACCTCACCCCACAGCACGGCGCGCCGTTGCAGTGTGGTGCTCTCTTCGTCGCGGTTTTTGCTGCCCAGCACCGCCACCAAATCGGGATTCACCGCTACCAAGGCAGTCACCACGTGATGGACGATACTCGCTGGGCCGCTGCCATAGCTTTGGAGCACCGCCACATTGCCGTACAAATCGACGGTGATGCCTGGCAGGCCGTCGCCTTCGCCAAACAACCAGCGGTAGGCGGTCACCCCTTGGGCGCGCAATATCGAGCGACCCTGCCAGGCCTCGCGGACGCGCTGGGTAATCAAGGTGGCGTCGATGCGATTGGCGGTGGTATAGATACGGATGGCGATGGGACCTTGGGCATCCCACAAGCCAATCCCGCGCCAGCCTGCACAGCGCACCACCACCTCGGTGCCATCAGCCAAATCAATGGCGGCATCGAGGTGATTGCGGTAGACCCACGGGTGGCCACGGCGCAGGGCATCCCGTAAATTGCGCGGCAGGGTAATTTCGGCACGGGGCATGGTGGTTCCTTTTGGTAATTATTGATGAAAAACGTACCGCGGCGCAGGGCCGCGGTACGTCACCAGCACCGGGTTATTTTTGGCCTTCGAGGGCCTTGTGGTTGCCGTAGCTGGGGCGGACCAACCCGTTGGGGGCAGCCCAGCGCACGCCGTTGGCGATGACCAACTGGACATTTTTGTCGAAGTAGGTGGGGTATGACTCGTGGCCAGGGCGGAAGTAGAAAACTTTGCCGTTGCCGCGATGATAGCAGCAACCGCTCCGGAATACTTCGCCGCCGGTGAACCAGCTCACCATCACCAAATTATCGGGGGCTGGGATGTCGAAGCGCTCGCCGTACATTTCTTCGGGGAGCTCGAAGTGTTGGGGCACGCCGGCCGCAATTGGATGGCTCGGCTCAATGACCCATACCCGCTCGATGTCGTCAGACTCGCGCCACTTGAGGTCACAGGTGGTGCCCATCAGCGACTTGAAGATTTTTGAGAAGTGACCTGAATGGAGCACAATCAAGCCCATGCCACGTTCTACAACATGTTTTTTGACTCGTACGACGATGTCGTCTTGGACGGCGTCGTGGGCCATATGCCCCCACCACACCAACACGTCGGTTTCGGCCAACACGGACTCGGTCAAGCCATGTTCGGGGTCATCGAGGGTGGCAGTATTTACCACAAAATCACTGCTACTGGCCTTGAGCCCATCAGCAATAGCGCCATGAATACCCTTGGGGTAAATGGTGCCGGCGGAATGGGTAGGATCTTTTTCGTGGCGGAATTCATTCCATACCAATACACGCGTCATTGTGAGTACTCCTATGAAAAATCGAACCATCACCACTATACCACTTATGAAGTAGGAAGCGTGAAGTCGGAATGAGGAAGTGAAGTCGGAAGTATGGGCGAATCATGCCGGCGAATGCA
>DBCF01000146.1:5112-5263 GCA_002292925.1 Roseiflexaceae bacterium UBA965
CGATACCCACGGTACCCGTAGGGGTGAAGCATGCCGGCGAATGCATTCGCCGCTATTCGCCCGATACGACGTGTGCACCGGTCCGTCGGCCGGGTGCGTGTCCGTCGGTCAGGTCGGGGTATATCGTCGATACCCACGGTACCCGTAGGGG
>DBCF01000146.1:5319-6264 GCA_002292925.1 Roseiflexaceae bacterium UBA965
GAATGCATTCGCCGCTATTCGCCCGATACGACGTGTGCACTGGTCCGTCGGTCGGGGGCACTCGCCGTTATTCGCCCGAAGCTACATCTCTTTGGTGTACAATAATGGCATTATTCAGCAAGTGGTAGCATTGATGTGACACAATCGTCATCTCCTATTTTTATGCAACAAATACTCCAGCAGATACACGCCGCCGGCGCGGTACTGAATCCGCAATTGATACAGGTAATTCAGCAACACCAAGCCGAAATAACCGTACCATTGCGTCAACTACTCACCCAACCAACGAGTATCAATGATGACGAACATCAAGCCTATGCCCGTGGCCATGCGCTAGTGTTTTTGAGTAGTTGGCAAGATGACGACACCATATCCATCTTGTGCGACGTCTTGCGGCGCCACGACGACCAACTCGAACCAATCTACGAACTCATCGAATACACGGTACCTGCCTATGGCACACAGATTATCCCGGTATTTGCCGAATTACTCAATGACCGCAATGCACCACGCGCATCACGGATTAGTGCGAGTTCATTGTTGAGCCTAATGGCCCATTTGCACCCGTTGACTGCTGGTGCGGTGACGCGGATTTTGCGCCAAGCACTGCCGGCCCCAGAGCAGGCCGCGTACCATGAATGCGAATTATGGTCGTGGATTGTGGCAGCCCTCGCCGAATTACGCAGTAAATCGGCCAATACCCAAGTCCGCCAACTCTATACGGCAGGGGTCCTCGACCCGAGTATTTGTGGCCGCCCCGAAGAATTCACCCAAGCCCTCAACGATACGATTTACCGCACTACATTCCGCGATCCATTGTATTTGTACGAACAGTAATCACATGCAATTACCGCGCTGGGGTTCACTCCAACCTGATACCACCAAAATCATTGGTGCAATTGCTGGCGCCGTGGTGCTGTGCCTCGGCGGCGCAGCCCTGCTCGT
>DBCF01000266.1 GCA_002292925.1 Roseiflexaceae bacterium UBA965
CATAAGTGGTAGAACCACACACTTACGTGTGTAGAACCGCCCACGCTGACAGAAACATTATTTGTTATATGGTCGTCACGATTCAGTTGTGAAGGTGCAGAATTGATTTTTTGCGAAATACGTTTTACCGCATCTCAATCGCTTCTTGTTTCGTTGCCGTTCGCTCGGTGGAGTGAATCTCTTTCGCAACGAGGTGTATATTAGCACATAGGGTATAGGCGTGTCAAGGGGTTTTTGGAGCAATTTTGGATGAGTTTTGAAATTGGTCCGAATTGGGGGGATTCATGGTCATTATGGTGCCCGCTTCGATGGGTGTATCGCTGAGTACATCTATCAATAATTGGGCATCAGGAGCCACAAAACAGACCTTGAGCAAGGGGTTTTGGGTGACGAGTCGCCACATCAAGGTCAATTTGCTGTGCATACCACCGGTCACATCAATCCCGTATGAACCACTCGCCCCGCCCAATACCTGCTGAATATTGTCACGATGGATGTGGGGGATGCGTTGTGCGTGGGAGTCTTTGTGGGGGTCTGCAGTATATACGGCTGATTCACCCACGAGGATGATACGGGTCGGTGCAAGCGCCGGTACGCCACACAACCACTGCAACAGCATTTCAGTGGAGGCAATGGTACACCCTTGGCCACGATCAAAGCTTACATCACCATGCACCACCGGTACCAACCCATGTATGAGGGCTTGCACAATATGATCGGTCTGCCAGGCCACTACTTGCCCCTGGGCGGTCTCGACGGTGGTCGATGGTTGGAGTGACCAGGCCGGAATGTCGACTGCCAGTAAGGCATCGACTACCAAACGATTCAAGCGCAAGGCTGCTGCCGAGGTGGCAGCAAAGCCAAACCAATCGGCGTCAGCGGCTAAACCCTTGTGGATGCCGTAGCGGGCGGCGGCCACATGCCCGTACGAGCCACTACCGTGACTGAGGACAAGCCGTAATTGGGGGTTCAATTTGCGCGCAGTGGCGACGGCCTGGGCCATGCGGGCGATGGCGGCATGGTCGGCAGATTCGGCAATGCGTTTGTCGGTGATGACAGAACCACCGAACTTAATGAATGTGGTCATAGGCCTATTCCCCTCCTCTAGCAGCGCATCCGTACGGTCGCTCGTTCACGTCGGCGCACCACGCATTTTTGATTAAATGAATAGCATCATCATACCGAAATAATCTACATCTGATGATAAAAAACACCTTTGCTCGATACAATGTGCATCAAGCAAAGGTATTTGGTTAATCCGAAATGACGCTTATTTGCGATAGTGGTCGATAATCGCAACGATAATTGGACCGTTATTGTAGCCCAACACGATCAACCGTTCGTTGCGGACTTCGATGTTGTGCCAGACGACTGCCCCATTGATACGAATATCGAAGGTGTACATGTTGTCAAAAATGTCTTGGTGCAAGCGGGCGATGCGCCCATTACGGATACGTAATGGCGTTTGCGTGTTATCAACGAGTGGCGTCCAGTTCGTACTGCCTACCTGAGCAATTTCCATGAGCGATACGTCTTGGCCGAGATTGAATTGGAACATATAGTCAACGCTGGCACTCAATGCCATGGCAGTACCGTTGGTGACGACACTTTGTGGTGAAAAAACTGTCTGTTTGATTAAGGAATCGTCGCTATGACCACCGCCGCCGCCATGACCACGTGCATCTAGTGTCCGCACAGGTACCACCAACACTGCACTAAGTAATAGACCACAAAGCACTACAATTCGCCACATATATATATATGATTCCTTTTTTCAAAAACGTTGCAAAATCATACCATGGATTTAATAAATACATACAATTTTTTGTATATGCAAACTGTTTTCTAACAACTATCCCGCATAGCAATGTGCTACACGGGATAAGTATAAAATACAAAAATAGATTATTTGTATTGAATTATGGGCGAAAGCGGATTAACAGCACAATCACCGTAATCCCCCAACTGACAATCGCAATCGCCAAGGGGACATCTTTGAGGACGAGCTCGTCGGGGCTACTGCCGTCATGATTATGATGAATCAGATAGATGTAGCGCATGATGGCATAAATCACAATAGGCACGGTAATCATCATGACAGGGTAGGGCTCGAGAGGCATGGTGCGGGCGGTAAAAGTAAACAAGGTATACGCAATAATCGTGGCTGCGGTCACAATCGACAACATCTGGTCGATCATTTCGATGGAATATTCTTGCAGGATTTTGCGGTGGGATGAGGCGCCTTGGTCGAGCAATACTAACTCGCCACGGCGTTTGCCCAACCCAAGGAAGAGGGCAAGTAAGCCCATACAGAGCAGGAGCCACGGTGTGATGGCGATATCGAGAACGGCGGCCCCAGCGACTGCCCGCAAGACAAAGCCGGCGGCGATAGTGAAAATATCGATGATGACGATGTTTTTCAATAGATATGAATACAACACCCCTTGGACGACCAAGTAGGTAATGATAATCCACATAAAATCAAAATCGCCATCGACGAACCACGCACCGAACACCGCAGCAACCAATAACACCACCGATGCGATTGCAGCCAGTGGGATGGGGACGATCCCGGCGGCGATGGGACGATTGCGTTTGCGGGGGTGGGCACGGTCTTTTTCGACATCGACAATGTCATTGATGAGATAAATCGAACTGGCTGCGGCACAAAAGACAAAAAAACCGGCAATTACGGTGAAAATTGCGGGAAGTGTACGCCAGAGGTGGTTTTCGGAAAAAACGAGTGCGCCAAAAATAAAAGCATTTTTGATCCACTGTCGCGGGCGCATCGTACGAACCAAACCACGGATTATTCGCCAGAGCGACGGCGTTGCTTGCATTTGACCCTGCACTTTCTCACACAAATCACCACCATTGTACAACAACCTACCACCCTAGTAGCGCCACTGCGTGCGAATGAACAAGGTATGATACTGAAAGATTATCATTCTGTAATAGGTGACAACAATGCCTACCATTCTCGTGGCGACCAGCAATAATCACAAACTAGGCGAATACGCCGCGCTCCTCAATTTACCCGACCTACAGTTGGTATCGCTGCGTGATGTGGGGATTGCGGCTGACGCCCCCGAAGATGGCGACACATTCACGGCAAATTCCTTACAAAAAGCCCACTATTACGCCAAAAAAAGTGGGCTGATCACCTTGGCTGATGATTCGGGGATTGTGGTAGATGCCCTTGGCGGAGCACCGGGGGTTTATTCGGCACGCTACGGTACTCCCGACCTCGACGACACTGGCCGGCGCCGCTTGTTGCTCGCCAATGTCAATGCACTCGGTAATGTCGACCGGAGCGCACGTTTTGTGTGTGTGATTGCCGTTGTCACCCCAACTGGGCAGGAATTGCTGAGTGAGGGGGTGTGTGAAGGGCAGATTGCAGATGCCGAAGCGGGTGAGGGTGGATTTGGCTATGATCCGATTTTTTGGCTACCGGCCCACGGCTGTACCATAGCCCAACTAAGTGCCGCCCAAAAAAACGCCTTGAGCCATCGGGGCAAAGCGGTGCGGGGCATCGCGCCACGCATACAGGGCGCCATGGAGTAAAGATCTATTTGTCTCGCACAGGGAACGCAGAGTGCACAGAGCAGAGACGCAGCAGGCATTGTAGGAGAGCCGCAGCAGGCATTGTAGGAGAGCCGCAGCAGGCTGCGGTTCTACAATGCCGACGCCGGCTCCATATACAAACGTAGGGGGTAATTGTTTTGGCCGGCGAGGTCGTGGGCTTGGTAGATTTTGGCACTGGCTTCTTGGTAGGGCAAAATCGTCACCAGGGCTTCGCCGTGGTGATGGGCCACCAACATGACATCGACTGCTTGGAGCATGTCGAGGGCAAAAATGCCGGTCAAGACCATCACCACAAAATCCATCGGGGTAACATCGTCGTTTTCGATGATGACACGGTAGGGTTGCTCTAGTGATTCTTGGGCAACCACCACAAATGTCGTCTGGGGTTTGACAATCGTATCAGGGGGCGTCATTGGGGATACACCATGTGTACGCCGTCTGGCCCGCCGATAATCGCGGCTGTCGCCATACCGAGGAACAAGCCAGTCTCAACCACGCCGGGAATGGCATGGATGGCGGTATCGAGTGCCTGCGGATCGGCAATCCCATCAAAAAAACAATCGAGGATAACGTGACCTTCGTCGGTGATTTGGGGTTGGCCATCACGCAGGCGCAAAATCGGCCGGGCACCGAGAGCGCTGAGGCGGCGCATACACAACGAACGGGCAAAATCGACGATTTCGACGGGAACGGGTGTGACCACCCCCAACGTACCCACTGATTTGGTGCTATCACCAAAAACAAAAAACTGCGTGGCAGCACTGGCGACGATTTTTTCGCGCAACAAGGCGCCACCGAGGCCTTTGATAAGGCCGAGGTGGGGGTCGATTTCGTCGGCACCATCGAAGGCCACCGCTAATTGGGGATGGGTGTGTAAATCAGTCAAAGGCACCCCTTCACGGCGGGCTTGGGCGGCGGTGCGCTCTGAGGTGGGCACCCCGATGACATTGGTGAGGCGGCCATCGCGCAAGCGCTCGGCCACGGCGGTCACAAAATAGGTAGCAGTCGAGCCGGTACCGAGTCCGATGACGGAATTGGATGGCACCATATCTGCGGCGTATGCGCCGACAAGTTGTTTGTAGCGTTCGCGGTCGTCCATGTTGGCCTCATTGCATTGTGATTATTAGCCTAATTATAGCGCCACACGTGACCCATGGCACACAGCGCACGCCAACAAATGGGGAGTTGGCACTTCACGCCAGCGCCCCACGCTTTTCACAAACAAAAATACAAATTATGTCAACAAAAAATCAACCAAGGTAACGACACTGGCGGTAACGATGCGAGGGGCAGGACCAGTCCATTGATCGGCCATGGCTTGGGTGCTGGCGCCGGTGAGTACGAGGGCGGCAGGCATGCCGGTGGCAGCCATGCCGATGTCGGTTTCGAGGCGGTCGCCGACCATCAGGCAGCTGGTGATGGGCAGACCAAGGCGGGTGGCCACGGCCTGGGCGGCGAGTGGCGACGGTTTGCCGGCGGTAAACTGCAACGTGGTATCGGCACAGGCTGCGATGGCCGCAATAATGGCGGCGGCGTCGGGTTCCCCACCACCGGGGACTGGGCAATATTTGTCGGGGTTGGTGGCGATGAGTTTGGCGCCAGCCCGGACCGCATCAAAGGCGATTTGCAGTTTGGGGTAGGCAAAGGTGCGGTCAAACGAGGCCAGCACATAGTCGATTTGGCCGGGGACATCGCTCAACTGCACGCCATGGGATTGGAGCGTACGAATCAATGCCGGCTCGCCGATGGCGTAGACCCGGGGGGCGCCAGGTTGGGCGGCCAGCCATTCGGCCATGATCAGTGCCGAGGTGAGAATATCTTCGCTGGTGGCGGGGATGCCCAATTTGGTCAATTTGGTCACGTATTCGGTGGGGGTTTTGGTGGGGTTATTGGACAAAAACAATACCCGGCGCCCAGACGCGCGCAAGCGGGCAATCGCCGCCGGAACGCCGGGGATGACCTGATCGCCGAGGTAGACGGTGCCGTCGAGATCACAGACGACGGCGGCGATTTCAGCGCGATTGAGCATGCAACACCTTCCGGAGCGGCAACAGCCGCATAAGTAACAATATGCCAATAATCGTCGCGTATAAATAGGGGATGCGGGTGTCACTTTTGACGAGCCAGACATAGTGCAACACGGCCAAGCCGGCGGCGCCATAGACGATCCGGTGCAGGTGCTTCCACCAGCGCCCGAGGCGTTTTTGCCAGCCCGTTGTTGATGTCAACGCAAGGGGGATGAACAACAGGGTGGCGAGTAGCCCGGCAATTAAATGACGTTTGGAAAATATATTTTGGCTGATTTGTGACCAATTCCAGGCATAATCGAGCATCAGGTAGACCAACAGATGGGCCATGGTATAGGCAAAGGCATACAACCCCAACGGCCGGCGCATCACCCCGAGTGCCGAGCGACCACTGAGGCGTTGCACGGGGGTGACGGCGAGGCTGGCGACGAGTAGTTGCAATGCGGCAGTGCCGCTCGCAGCGATATAGCTGGCCACCGGGTCTAACGGCCAGCCGTGGCGCCAGAGGGTGCTGGCGTACCACAGCAGGGGGATCAGGCCGATGAGGTGGGCACTGATGCGGATAGAGAGACGATTCATGAACCCGCTTTCGCTAATAAAACTTGCGTAAATCCATGCCGGTATAGAGCGATGCAACGGCATCAGCATAGCCGTTGAACATCAAGGTTTGGCGGCGGCCAGTGTCGCCGATGCGGCGCTCGTCGGCTTGCGACCAGCGGGGATGATCGACCCGGGGATTGACGTTAGCATAAAAGCCGTATTCATCGGGAGCGGCGGCCATCCAGAGCGAAGTGGGTTGGGTATCGGTCAGGGTAATCCGCACGATGGATTTAATGCTTTTGAAGCCGTACTTCCAGGGCACGGCGAGACGTAATGGGGCGCCGTTTTGGGGAGGCAAGGGGTTGCCATAGACACCAGTGGCCATCAGGGTCAAATCGTGCATTGCTTCGTCGAGGCGCAAGCCTTCGGCATAGGGCCAGGTATACCACGGCTCTTTTTGGCCGGGCATACGCTCGGGGTCGTTGAGGGTTTCGAAGCGCACGTATTTGGCGGCGCTGGTGGGCTCGACGAGCGCCAGTAATTTGTTGAGCGAAAAGCCTGACCACGGGATGACCATCGACCAGCCTTCGACACAGCGCAAGCGGTAGATGCGCTCTTCGTTGCCCAATTTGAGGATGTCTTCGAGGGCGAATTGGCGCGGCTTGGCAACCAAACCGTCGACTTGGACGGTCCAGGGATTGGTCACAAAGCCGGCAGCGGCGGCAGCCACGGCTTGTTTGTCGGTGGTGAATTCGTAGTAGTTGTTGTAACCGGTGACGGCAGCAAAATCGGTGAGGGGTTGGCCGAGTTCATCACTCGTGCCAGCCACCGTGCCTTGACCAGCAGGAAGGGTGGTGGCCACTGGGGCAGCCGAGGCATCTGGGGCTGGGGTGGGGTTGCTGGCTGAGGGAGTGGCGGCACAGCCAGGGATGGTCAAGGCGGCGCCGGCGAGGGCGGTTTGCATGAAGCGGCGGCGATTCCAAAACAGGGCCTCGGGGGTTATTTCGGATGAAGGAATGGGTGGCATCATAAATCCTTGCTACAAAATATACAAAAACTCAATCGGGACAACACGACGGTGCAAAATGACCACACACTTGTATACGGATGTCACTGATGGTATGGATTGTAATATAATAAAGTTAGTGTGTTATGAGGAGGACAGGAATGCGACTCTCAGAAGAAAAAATCTACCGCATCGCCGAGCGACTCCACGACGAGTTAAGCGCACGCGGGTTGCTAATTTACAAAGATCCCGTGGGAAGCAAACCGCACGCAACCCGTGGGCTACGCATCAGGGCGATTGTGGACTATATCACGGCAGATTTGCGGATTGAAGATGGTATTGATAACGAAGTAGAAAAAATGCTTGATAGTTATCAACGCACGTTGCGCCCTTCAGAGCGGGATGTGCTCCGCCGCAAACACAAAGAAGAAATCGCCCGCCGGCACAATTACGAACTCTAATTGGTTTTGGCACCGCACCATGCATCCGCAACAAGGATGTATGGATGGCGGAGGCGATTCATATACAACGAAATTGGCGTGACCCCACATGCAGTCCCAAGCGCCTATCCATATTCATTTATTGGGAATCCCCCAAATCGTCCGTAACGATGCGCAGCCGCTCCAGTTGCGTCGTCGGCCACGGTTATTGTTGTTTTATCTGGCAGCCCACCTCGAGCCAATTAGTCGCGAACGGTGCATGGCGTTGTTTTGGCCAGACAACGACCCTGATTCGGCACGCCAATTACTCCGGACCGCCTTGCACCAACTCAAAGTGGCCTGTGGCGATATCGTCGTGAGCGACAATCAACAACTGTCATTGCGCCCCGACATTTGGGTCGACACGCGGATGCTCAGTACGGTGACGCCAGGTCAGGATGACCTGGATACCCTGATTCACGCCCCGCCCCGTGATTTTTTGACCGATATCGCGGTAGGTGAATCGGCGGCATACGAACGTTGGGTGTTTGGTGAGCGGAGCCGCTGGCAACATCGTCTCGCCGACATTTGCTATCAGCATGCGCAATTTCATATCAACAACAATAATCTGACGCAGGCCAGCACCGCAATCAATGTGGCAATTGATTATGAGCCACTGCGTGAAGACATCGTCCAGTTTGCGATGCAACTCGCCTACCAGCGGGCTGATAGAGCGGGCGCGATTACCTACTACGAGGCATTACAAACGGCGCTCGATGATCAACTGGGCGTGCCACCGATGCCCTCAACTACGGCACTTTATCATGCAATTGTGACCGACCAATACCAAGCTCCTGTGCCAGCCGCGCCGATTGTCACCCCCAACCAACCGTTTGTGGGGCGACAAGCAGAGCTGATTGCCTTGCATGGCTTGACCTGGAACGGCAGAGTGGTGGTGATTCGTGGCGATCCCGGTATTGGCAAAACTCGCTTGGCCAGTGAGTATTTGCGCCGGAGCAATGCAGTTATCATCCATGCCACGGCATTTGAAGGGGATCAGCACTTACCGTACCACGTGCTGACCACAGCGGTGCGGGCGTTGTTGCAGACACCGGCACTGCTGTCGTTACGCCAAAACGCTATTTTGGCACCGGTCTGGCAACGTGAATTGCGCCGTTTGTGGCCCGAATTACCGGGTGGTGACCCCGATGCATTTGCCCCTGATTATGGCGAAACGCGCCTCCCCGAAGCTGTGGCATTGCTCATGCAACAGCTCGGCAAGCAACGGCGCGTAGCGATTTTTGTGGATGATGCCCAATGGCTCGATGACGCCTCGGCACGGATACTCGCTGAATGCGTGCGCCGTGGGCTCGAATTACAATGGCAATTGCTGATTACGGTACGCAGTGGTGATACGGCACTAAGCCTACAACGAATGATTAGCCATGCCCAACGCCAACAATTGCTTACCACCATTCCGCTTCACCCGCTGAGCAATCACGAAACCCAAGAACTCGCGCTGCAGTTGCAATCCCACGTGTCTCCGAACATCGTGCAGCGCGCCGAAGGGAATCCCTTTATGTTGGTGGAGTTATTGCGGCACAGCGTCACTAGCGTTGAAGTGCCAGCTGCTATTCGCAATTTGATTGCGACTCGCATCAACACACTCAGCCCAGCCGCCCGCAGGTTGATCGATGCGGCAGCAATCTCTGGCCGGGAATTTGCGGTGGCACAAACCCAAGCCATGGCCGATTTAACCACAACAGAAACGCTCGATGCCCTTGATGAGTTAACACAGCAAGGAATTATCCGCATGGTCAATCCCCAGCACGGGCGGTTTGACCATGTATTGACAATGGAAAGTATCACCGCCCATGCGGGGCCAGCCCGTGTGGCTTACCTCCATCAACGGTTAGCTGACTACCTCGCCAACCAAACACCACCCCCACATGCCCAAATTGCCCAACACTATACCATCGCAGGGCTACCCGAATTGGCGACACCCCACGCCTTGACGGCGGCCCGCCATGCCCAACAACTCGGCGCATGGAGTGAATCAGACTACTACATGCGCATGGCAATTGCGGCAACCCCCAGCGATGCCCAAGCACCATTATGGCTCGAACTGGGTGAGACACTGATTTGGGCGGGCGAAGCTAATGCGGCCATGGACGCCTTCCAACAGGCCATCCACAATGATGCGAGTGGTAACTGCATTATTGCCGATCATGCCCGAATTGCCTTGGCGCGCAGCTACATCCCGCTGGCCCGCTACGACGATGTCATCGCAATTACCACCCCACTCATGCACCATCACGATCTGAGTATTGCCATGCATGCCGCCTTTGTATGTGGCACTGCGCATTCGCTGGCTGGGGTCGATTTAGTACATGCCGGTGAATTACTCGCCCGTGCCGAACAGCATTGCCGCACACTCAATACGACTGATATATTGCCGCGGATTTTGTTTGAACAAGCGGGAATTTTGGCGCAACAAGGGGATATCGACGCCGCAGTCACTCGCTATCGTGACGCCCTTGTGGCGGCCGAACAGGCACCAGCGCACCATGGGCGCACCTGGCATATTTTGGCGCACAACAATCTGGCTTATCACCTGCAGCTCCTCGGTCAGTACGACGAAGCGCAACGACACGTGCGCAGTGGATTGCGCCTCGCTCAACGCGCCGGCATGCAGATGATTCAAAGCTACTTGCTCTCAACAGCCGGCGAAATAGCCTTGGCCCAAGCAGATATCACTAGCGCCGAGCGGATGTTTTATGAAGGGCTGAATATCGCCGAGCGCTATGGGATGCCTGAACGCATCGCTGGGTTACACGCTAATCTCGGCTTGGTGGCGCGCGCCCAAGAAGACGAACAACGGGCTCGTACCAGCCTGACCCATGCACTCCAGCAAGCGGATGCACTGGGTGTGCATCATTTGGCAACGCAGATCCGAATCTGGTTGGCGCCACTATTGCCCGCACCCGCTGCTCACGAACTACTCAAGCAAGCAGAGCTACTCGCAACCATGGGCCAACGCCAAAAACTATTAACCGAAATTGCCCTAGTGCGCAAGCACTTATAATTTCGGCAAAAACTCTTTTTGCCGGTGTTCACGCAATGTTTACGCTAGTGTTCACACGCGCTTGGTATACTCCTGATTGTCAGTTACGACAAGTCGTTTTACAAGAAGGAGCACCAATCATGGCCTGGAACATCGATACGAGTCACTCAGAAATTTCATTTGCCGTTCGTCACATGATGATTTCGACCGTCCGCGGGCAATTCAAAAAATTCAGCGGCGCCATCAACATCGACGAAACCACCCCAGCCAATTCGAGCGTCGAGGTTGCCATTGAGGTCGCCAGCATCGATACCCGCGACGAAAAGCGCGATGGGCATTTGGCATCAGCCGACTTCTTTGACGCAGCCACCTTCCCTCACATCACGTTCAAAAGTACGTCGATTGAAGTGACCGGCGAAAACACCGGCAAGATTCACGGTGAATTGACGGTCAAAGGGGTAACCCACCCCGTGGCACTCGACACCAACTTTGTGGGCAAGGCCAAGAGCCCCTGGGGCACCACCAGCGCCGGCTTCAACGCCAGCACCAAAATCAACCGCGCTGACTACGGGTTGAGCTGGAACGTGGCCCTCGAAACCGGCGGTATCTTGGTTGGCGAAGAAGTCACCATCACCATCGAAATCGAAGCCGTCCAAAGCTAATTTCGTACGAACACACAAACACCCCCCACCGGTTATTGCCGGTGGGGGGTGTTTATTATCTTGCCAATATAATCACTGCGTCGCTGTTTTACTGGCGGTGACGGTACGGGTGGGGGTACTTGTTTTCGTCGCTGTGCGGGTACGGGTATTGGTACGGGTGTTCGTGGGGGTACGGGTATTCGTAATAGTACGCGTATTCGTGTTGGTGCGGGTGTTCGTACGCGTTGATGTATTCGTAGTAGTGCGCGTATTGGTACGTGTTGGAGTATGCGAACGGGTAGCACTCGCTGTAGGGGTACTCGTGTTGGTGCGGGTATTTGTAGACGTACGCGTATCAGTGCGTGTGCGCGTATGAGTACGCGTTGGTGTATTCGTGCGCGTGGCACTTGCCGTCTGGGTGGTCGTTTGGGTGCGGGTGTTGGTGGGTGTCATCGTCGCCGTATTCGTCACTGTTGCCGTCGCTGTTTTGGTCATTGTCGCTGTATTGGTAGCAGTAGCGGTGTTCGTAGCAGTTTTGGTGGCGGTATTGGTTTGATACAGCCCCGACACTACAATTTCGGCAATGGTGAGGGGATGCCACTGGGGTTCGAGTTGGATGCGGAGGTAGCGGGCACGGGTACCTGCAGGGAATGTCACGGTATAGCCGATCCCCAACGCCTCGGTAGTACAGCTCGTTTGATTATTACAAATCACATTACGCCATGCCAGTGATTGCGCTTTGTTGTAATCCATATCACGTGAATCACCGAGATCAACATTGCTTAAAAACGCTACTACACCATTAAACTCTGCATAACAACAGCCGTTCCGGTTGTAGACAATTACTTGAGTGATATCACGTGTCCAGCCTAAATCAAGTTGCAACCAACTATGGTCGTCATTGGTCGTGTGAGTGAAATTGTTATAATCGCCATCAATTGCCTTTAAAGCCGGATTATCACCAAAGAGCGATGACTGTATTGCCGTAATACCACTATTATAAATCGTATCAGTGGGTAAACTCGTTACCGTCGCCGTGGCCGTATTGGTAGCAGTGGCAGTTTTGGTAGTAGTCGCGGTATTGGTGCTGGTATTGGTAATCGTCGGGGTGTTCGTGTTCGTTGCCGTATTTGTACCGGTTGGCGTTGCAGTCGCTGTTTTAGTGATAGTATTTGTAGGCGTTGCAGTGGCTGAATTGGTAGCCGTATTAGTGGTAGTTGCGGTTTTGGTTGAGGTAGGCGTATTTGAAGGTGTTGGCGTGATGGTATTGGTTTGAAAAATTCCCGACAATACGATTTCGGCAATCGATAGCGGTTGTGTCGAGTTTTCGAGTTGGATGCGGAGATAGCGGGCACGGGTACCCAACGGGAATGTCACGGTATAGCCGATCCCCAATGCTGATGTAGTACAACTCGTTTGGTTATTACATAACACGTTACGCCATGCAAGTGATTGGGTTTTGTTGACGCTGATATCGCGTGAATCACCAAGATCAACATTACTCAAAAACGCCACTGCGCCATTGAGTCGTGTAGGACAACATCCCGTCCGGTTGTAGACTATCACTTTGGTAATATCGCGGGTATAACCGAGATCGAGTTGGAGCCAGCTATTGGTGTCGTTGTTGGTATGCGTGAAATTGCTATAATTGCCATCGATTGCAAGCGATGCCTCATTTTCAAATGTCGATGATTGGCTGGCAGTGATGCCCGAATTATAGATGGTATCTGTCGGTGAACTGGTAATAGTCACTGTCGGAGTATTGGTGGCCGTGGCGGTTTTGGTGGCGGTATTGGTCACCGTAGACGTATTGACATTTGTGTTCGTCGGCGTATTCGTTGCAGTCCCGGTGGGAGTATTGGTCACTGTCCTCGTCGCGGTGGCCGTCGCACTAAGCATCGTGTAAGCCGCCGTCAAATTAATCCGTGGCATAGGGAATGTCGTACCAGAGCGCGTATCATTGATAGTGGTGCCGCTGTTGTAGAGCCAATCACGGATCTGACTCACACTGGCATTGGGGGAAATACTGCGTAACAACGCCCATGTGCCAGCCACTTGCGGAGTAGCCATCGAAGTACCCGATGCATAGGAGTATCCCGCCGGTTCATACCAGTTTGTTGTGCTGTTTGGCACCGCAGACAATACTTTATACCCCGGTGCTAACACATCCAACAAACGATCACCATTACTATTCGCAACATTACTTGCCGCACTCGGCGCATTAGAAAACGATGCCACCTGATCTTGGGTTGAACCGACAAACATTTGTTTGTATGTCGTACTTGCCCCCACCGCAATCGCACTTGATATACAGGCAGGCCCCGAGATGCCATCGGTATACCCATCGTTGCCACTCGCAATAATCGTGGCGATATTTACCGCACGAAGCTGATCAATATACGATTTGAGTCCATTACTATCACAAAATGCATTGTATTTGCCGCCACCCAAACTCATGTTAATTGCCACGAGCGGAGGCGTAATGCTGGCTCGATTGAGATACAAATGCTCGAGTGCATAGAGTTGATCAGAACCATAGGACAAGACACAGGTAGTTGCAGTCCCACAATTCGCGGCAGTCGTAAATTTAGAAAAAACTTGGACTGCGACGAGTTTGGCATCGGGGGCAACTCCCGCCATTGCTATTGCAGCATTGTTCCATGGATTGGTCACCGTCAGTCGGTTGCCGGCAATGATACCAGCGACGTGCGTACCATGCATACACCCACTTGATACACTGTCGGCACATGGTTCGGCACTGTCTACCGCAGTGGACTCTTCGGTACCATCAGGGCAGAGTGTGACACTACTCCCAGCGACAGTAGTCGATGTACAGTACTCGTATATCACTTTTCCCGACAAAAACGGGTGAGATTTCTTGACGCCCGTATCAAGCACAGCTACTGACGTGTTGGCACCGCCATAGCCGGCATTTTGCAAGGTACGGGCACCAATCGTCACATTGGTTTCATACATAATCGGGGGCACAGCAATATCGATTTGGACGTTTTGGACAGCGCTATCTTTTTGGAGTAGGGCAATATCAGCAGTGTTGATATCCGCCACGATAATTGGAAATACCGTCATCTGGCGTTTAATCGTACGCAAACGTGTTTTTTGGCGGGTAATAAATGTTGTCTGAGTTTGGCGGACTTGGGCACGCCGTGCACTCAATTGATTGGCCGAAAAATTCCGTGATTCGAAACCAACACTACTCCGCAAGGTAATAATGACACGCTGCGGTTTGGTGACTACTTGGGCAACAGCTACGGACGATGCACTTTGGGCAGAGACAAGCGACACCGGCAGTAAACTTAACAGTACTATCAATACAATAAAAAATCGCAATTTACACCAATATCAAAATTCAATAATATATACCTTATTGCAATGATATCATGGTGCAATTGATTATTTACTATTATTTTCCGTCATTTTTGAACGGATTTTGTATTTTGTCTCGCACAGCGCACACAGAGGACGCGGCGGCGCCCCTTTCATTACATGACGCCGGGGTGGGTTCACGGGCGATTGCTCCGGCACGCTGATTGGTCCTCGTTATCACAATTAGCGGATGTGCGCCGTAGCAGAATCACCCCTACGTCACGCTTCCTCCGTCGGGGTGGGCGTGTTGGTGGGCGTACGGGTGTTGGTGGGTGTGCGCGTGTTGGTGGGTGTGCGCGTGTTGGTGGGCGTACGCGTGTTGGTCAGCGTGCGGGTGTTGGTCAGCGTGCGGGTGTCGGTGCGGGTACGCGTGTCGGTACGCGTAGGTGTATGCGAACGAGTGACACTCGC
>DBCF01000033.1:0-913 GCA_002292925.1 Roseiflexaceae bacterium UBA965
TTGCCGGCAAAGGGCACGGCCGCTTCAGCTCGTTCGGCAGTCAATACGCTCAGGGCGGGATGTTCGCCACCGGCCAAAATTAATGCGAGGACACGACTCATACTTGACCCCTTTATGCTGATAGATTGCTGTCAGCGCGGCGCCGTGTGGCGCGGAGCAAGGCAAACCACTGACTACACCACCCGATTCCCCATATCCCACAGATTCCATAAAACCCGGCATAGAGCGCTACGCGGAGCCAATCTGCACTACTGTGCAAATTATGTGTTGGTAAGCCTGGCAGGAATGGGGTGCTTATTTGTAATAATACCACCATGCCGCCGATTCCGACCAGCCACATCCAAAATTTGTCAAAAATCCGAATACTGGCATACCGTCGCATCAACCACCACAACAATATCACTGCTTCAACGGTATTGGCAATACTAAACACCGTTGCGGTGGCACTGAGGCGCTCGATGGGGCTGCCAGTTTGACTGAGCCACCACCCCAAGCCGAGATTGAGTAGCACGGCCCCGGCACCGACAATCACCGGCACACGGGTGTTTTTGAGAGCAAACCAAATCCGCACGGCAATCTCGGCCACACTAAACCCTGCCAACCCGAGGGCGTAGCCCCGCAATGCCGCAACGGTGAGTTGCGCTGAGGCGGTATCAAACGACCCCCGTTGATACAACACCAGCACCACCAATTCGGCCGCATACCACAGCACCACGCTGGCAGGCAACGCCACTGCCAACACACTTTGCAAGGCCAGGCTGGCTTCGACGCCAAACTGGGTCTGTTCGCCACGGGCGGCCAGCCGTGACAAGCGTGGGAATATGACTGTGCCCACACTCAACCCTACCAATCCGTGGGGCAACAACATCACTTGCATGGCATACCCGGCCGCCGCCACTGCCCCTACCCCAAA
>DBCF01000033.1:1054-1588 GCA_002292925.1 Roseiflexaceae bacterium UBA965
GCGGCGCAAGGCGGGGATTTGGACGAGCGTAAAGGCGGCAGCCCCAATCAGCACGCCATAAATCACCCCGTGGATGCCGTACCAGCGGGCTAATACTGCCGCCCCAAAAATAATCCCAATGTTGTAGAGGTTTGAGCCCAGCGTCGGGATACTAAACTGTTCGTGGGCTTCGAGCACCGCCTTGAAAATTCCGCCGATACCCAACAAAATCGGCTGGAGCAACAGCATCCGCATTAAATCGGCGGTGAGTTGTTGGGTCTCTGCTGGGAAGCCGCGGGCAGTGGTCATTTGTACCAACGGCAAGGCCCAAATCCAGGCCACCACCGAGACCGACACCAGACAAGGCAACATCAAATTAAGCACACTACTGGCGAGTTTGCCCGCTTGGTCGCTACCGGCATCGTGGCGTCGTTGTTGGAATACGGGAATCAGCGCCGTCCCCAACGCACCACCTGCCACCACCAAATACAACAGGTCGGGGATGGCAAAGGCGGCGCGGTAGGCGTCGACCAAGGGGCTGGTGCCAAATTGGGC
>DBCF01000033.1:1654-9606 GCA_002292925.1 Roseiflexaceae bacterium UBA965
ACAATCAGGGTATTGAAGAGGGCGCGCGACCGTGGCGCCGGGCTATTTGTGGTCATTGTTGCAGAGCCTGTAGTGTTCTGGTATAATCATGTTTCAGAGACTCTTATGAGCCCGAGTAGTTGAATTATACGGGAGAACCGTCACCTTGGCGAACACCAAATCAGCAATCAAGCGTATCCGCATCTCAGAAGATCGCCGCATCCGCAACAATTCCTACCGTGCCCGCGTTCGTACCATCGTCAAAAAGGCCGAGCAGACCGTTGCCAAAGGCACCGTCGACGCCAGCGCCTTGCAAGCTGCTATCAGCATGCTCGACAAAGCCGCCTCAAAAGGTGTGCTCCACAAGAACAACGCTGCACGCCGCAAGTCACGCCTCATGAAGAAGGCCAACGCCGTCGCTGCCAAGTAATATTGGTGCGTCAAGCGTCAATCCGTGGTGCCATTGGCACCACGGATTTTTTGTGTTCGCCGCCCTCGTCGTATCACGCTTGTTGAAGACGCAGCAGGCTTGTTGAAGACGCAGCAGGCTGCGTCTCTACGTCTGTCCTGCGTCATTCCATGCCGGTTGCCATGGCAACCGTAGCGTGGAATCTCCGAGGTATGGCATGTATTGGATGTGATGGCGGAGACGCAGCCCGCTGCGTCTCCACTCCCGACTTCACTTCCTACTTCCGCCTTTATACTTCCTACTTCTGTTTACGCTTCCATCACCAACAAATCGAGCCCGGCGGTTACATCGATGGCACCGGTTTTGCTCTGGTGATCGAGTTTGAGTAGCTGTTGGTGCAGGCGTTCGAGTTCGTTGGCGCGGAACCCACGGGCTTGCTCGATGGCCTTGTCGGTGAGAAACCCAGGTCGCAGGCCGACGGCACTGGCGATTTCGTTGGGGCGTCGTCGTTCGCTGTCGAGTAGGCGCACCTGGAGTAATATCCGCACTTGGCGGGCAATCATAAAAATTAAATATTGGGGTGCTTGACCGTCATCGAGCAATTTGTGCAGTTTGCTGAGGGCGACCCCTTTGCGCCGCGCCGCCAAGGCATCCACAAAGCCAAACATGTTTTCTTCGGTATCATCACTCACGAGCAAATCAACCACCGCTGTGGTAATGCTCCCGCCCGGGCGCACATAGGTGGCCATTTTGGTGAGCTCATTCAATAGCGTGCGGCCATTGTTTCCTACCATCGCAATCAGACGGGCAGTGGCCGGATTGTCGATGACCACGTTGAGCTGGCGAGCTCGCTCGCCGATCCAGCGAATGAGCTCAGTTTCTTTGGGGTGTTGGAAGTCGTGGGCCGTGCCGATTTTGCTGATATGGTTAAACAAGGCGTTGCGTTTATCAAATTCATCGTTTTCGATGAAAATCACATCACACCACGGCGGCAAGCGCTCGAGATAATTTTTGAGGTCATCACGATCTTTGCCCGCTTTTTGGTTTTTGAGCAAATCCTCCACAATCACCAAGCGGCGATCATGCAAAAAAGGAAACGCTTCGCAGGCCTGCGCCAGTGCATCGAGTTTGAAGCGCTTGCCGTCGACGCGGTTCACATTGAGCGAGCGCGCCGATTCGGGGATTTGCGCCAACAAGCTCTGCACATACTCACTGCGCTGGTATTCGTCTGGGCCATACAGCAAATAAATCATCCCAATTACCCCGTATATTCCCCAATAGCCTGGAATTCGGCATAGGCCTGTGCCCCATCAGGGTGTGCTAACTGTGGTGCCAGCGGCAAACCCACAGCTACTCCTGCCTGATTGAGAATCGCCTTAATCGTGGCGACGGCACCTACTTTGCGCACATAGCCGTCTACACTGGCGACCTGTGCTTGGATGTCGGCTCGGCTAGGATTGTCGGTAAGTTGACGTAACGCTTGAGGCGCAATATTGGCAATTGCGAGAATCGAGCCAGTGGCACCATCATTGATGGCTTGGGCCAGGATGGGGGCGTTGCCGGTATAGATCTTGAGTGTGGGGTAGTTGGCGACCAGCATGGCCGTATGGGCGGCATTGACGCCACTATCTTTGATGCCATAGATGTACGACGGATGACTTTGCATCAACGCATCGATAATCGCGGGGGTAATCGCGACGCCAGTCATGGGGGGGATGTGGTAGAGGATGATTTTGCTGCCGAGAGGCAAGGCGTCACACAATTGGCGATACCAGGCAATCACGCCTGCTTCGCCCGATTGCTTATAAAAAAACGGCGGTAACACCAAGGCAGCGTCGGCTCCTGCTGCCAAGGCAGCGCTGGTCAACGCAATCGTGTCGGCAAGTGATTGACAGCCCGTACCGGCAATGATACCCAGTTTGCCGCGTTGTTGCACACAGGTGCTGATGATGGCGAGGCGTTCACTCACACTAAACGAAGGACCTTCGCCGGTGGTGCCACACGGCACCACGCCATCGAGTCCGCGCGCTTCGAGGTGGCGCATCAGGGTGGCCATGGCAGGGGCGTCAAATTGCTGGTTCGCGTTGAGGGGGGTAACGATGGCTGCATGTAATTCTGGCATCAGTGTTCCTACGGATAATCGTCGTACTTGTGCCAAATTGTACCATGGATGGCACGAACGTTCAGTCAAAAATAGCGTCGAGGGGGCTCTTGCAGGTGATACCGGTATTGGTATAATAGAGCAAACGAAAGTAGGTGTGCGATGTTTTTGCGTGGATTTGGGATAGGGTGTGCGTTGATGGCGACGCTGTGGTTGTGGTTACGCCAAAAAAACAACCGCACGCAACCAGTGCTCCATTTGGTACAGACACAACATATTGATCGTGCTGGTGTCGAACGACACGCAGCACAGATTATCCGACATATTCAGAAAGAGCAATCATGGATACTGACTCCCAGCGTAAAGCCATCCACCGACTCGTAAGCGTCATATTTGCGGTTATTGCCGCCCGCTTAGCCGTCTGGGTGGTCGACAAAATCATGGGCGAGCGCTAGACACGCCCTGCATAATAGCCGTGGTATTCAGCCGGTAACATCGCCGCAATATGACACATCATGTCATCGGTCAGGGCGGTCATTTCGGTGGGGTCGATATCATCGACGCCGCTCTGTGACACCGGTAGCCATGGTTTGCCGTAGGCGATGGCGATGGGTGAGCGCAGACCCTTTTCGACCCCTTGGATTGCCACGGGGACGATGGAGACTCCGGCCCGCAACGCCATCCGCATCGCACCACCCCGGCCTTTTTGCAGTTGGCCGTTGCCGCTCCGATGCCCTTCGGGGAATACAATCATGATATTGCCTTGGCGCAAGGTTGCCACGGCTGCGTCAATAGCACCAGTGTCGTTTTGGCCACGTTTGACGGGGATGGCTTGCATGCCGCGAAACCACCAACTCGACAATGGCATAAATAATTCTGCTTTGGCCAACCAATGGGGGATGTGCGTCAGTGGGATGGTGCCGGCGATGGTCAACATGTCGTGCCATCTGATGTGGTTGACCACCATCACAAATGGGGTGCCGGCGGGTGGTAAGTTTTCGACGCCGCTGACGCTCCAATGAAAGATACCCCAGGCGCGTAGCCGGTCGCAGAGCCAACGAATAACTACAAAATGACGGTAGGCAAACATAATATTACTGCTCCTTGGTCGTGTCTTGTTGGGCCGCCACCATGGGTGCGTAGTAGCCATGATATTCGGGTGGCAGGAGTTGGGCGATGTGGACCATGATGGTGGTGGTGAGTTGGGCAATATCGCTGGCGGTGAGTGTGTGGTCGGTTGCCAGTGAGGGTGCAAAAAAAGGCTTGCCGATGATGAGTTGGCGTGATTTGCCCCACGGCGAAATATGATTCCCGACAATGGCCATTGGCACGATCGGAGCTCCGGTGTGGATGGCGATCCGACTTGCGCCACTTTTGGCGGGGAGTAATTTGCCACTATAATCCCACGTGCCTTCGGGGAACACCACCAGCACTGCGCCGTTTTTTACTGCTGCTATAGCATGATGCACGGCGTCGCGGTCGCGTTGGCCCCGTCTGACGGGGATGATGGGCATGCGTTTGACCCACCAGCCATACCACCAGCCGTCGCGTAAATCGTGTTTGGCAAACCACCACGGTTGATAAGCAACGGGTAATCCCCAACCAATCAACGGGATGTCGTGCCATTCGAGGTGATTGCAGACCAAAATCATCCCGCTGGTACGGGCAGGTAAATTGTCGATACCACTCACTTGCCAGCGTACCAACCTCAGCCAGTTACACACTGCGACAATTCCCGTGATGATGCGGTAGCTGATGGTGCTCAGCATTGGTTAGGCCACGGGTGAGGTAGCTGACTGTGCTTGGTATTCTGCAATTTCAGCGGCATAGTAGCCATGGAACTCCGCAGGTATCAAGTCGCCAATGTGAATCATGATTTCGGCGGTGAGGCGGGCCATTTCAGGAGCGGGGATTTTGTCGCTACTAGGGTCGCTCACGGTGGGGTAGTAGGGTTTGCCGATAATCAAATGGCGTTTGCTAAACAAAAACTTGCGCTGATTGCCAACAAATGCCATCGGCACAATCGGTGCGCCGGCTCGCAGAGCGATGCGGGCGGTACCACCACGCCCTTGTTGAAGCTTGCCGTCAAAACTGCGGGTGCCTTCGGGGAATACCACCAACACCGCGCCTTCTTTGACTTTTTCGGCGGCCCGATCAATGGCTTGGATGTCGCGTTGGCCTCGTTTGACCGGAATGACTTGCATCATGGTAAACCATTTGCCAAACAGCCCGTCGACAACTTCGACTTTGGCGAACCACCAGCCGCGGTGTGACAAGGGTAATCCCCAGCCAATCATGGGGATATCGTGCCACTGCACGTGGTTACAGGCCAGCACGATGCCTTGGGGGCGGGGTGGCAGGTTTTCGCGACCAGAAACGCGCCAGTCGATCAATCGCAGGCGGTTGCAAATTTCCATCAGCGAAATAATCACGAAGTAATTGATAAAACTCAGCATGTGCTCCTCGTAAATTACGGTAAACGACCGAGCTGGAGGGTATACACCATATACCCACCGCTCCACCCAGAACAGAAAATCAGCACGAGAACAAGCGCCATATACCCCAAAAACTGGCGATAGCGGGGATGTTCCCAGACGACACCAGTCATGCGTCGGCGCAGTTGCCACGCCAACCATAGCACCACAAGCAGACCGATGGCACAGGCAGCGTGGAAGTTAATCCAGTTGAGTGCATCACTGGGCGTGCGGGGATTTTGCAAATGATTGACGGCATCAATAGTACCACTAATGATACTGGGGATGAGTGTCACCCAGCCAAATATCACCAAATAGTACCCAGCTTGTTCGATGTCACTCAAGCGTCGATACCAGCCATAAAAGACAAAACAGGCGGCGGCAACAATGGCGCCAATCGGGATGTGTACTGTGGCTGGATGGAGTATGATATCACGGTAGTCCATCAAATGACCTCGTTTGGTGTGACTCGGCGTTATAATACCACATCATATTAGGGCATGATGCCCACAGGAGGGGTGTATGCAACGTGTGACTCTATGGCTTGTGGTACTTTGCATTATAGCAGTATGTTGGCCGTTGCACGTCTCTGCTCATGGCATGATTGCCGGTGGTGCCCGGGTCATCGAAGTGCAAGCGGGCAGTTATCCGCTTCGTATCGAAGTCAGTGTGCCCACTGGTGCCCCAGCCTTACTCACCGCCAAAGTATGGCCACAACGCGATTTAGTAGGCGCGACCCAACTGGTGCTGACGGCCACCCATCAAGATTCACAGGCCACCGTCAGTCAACAAGTCACTGTGCCTGCTGGCCCGCGCATGATTTCGGTGTTTGATGTGACGATGCCCCAAACAGGGGTGTGGGAATTACGCATCCAAATCCAAGATACCGCACACGGTATTGGTGTGGCTACCGTACCAATTACGATATACCCCAACACGATTCCCCCGTTGACGATTCCCATGTTCGTGGCAGTGGCCATCCTTGCGTTGGTGTTGTTTAGCACTACCATCTGGCCCGAAGCTCGCCCATGGGTGCGGGTGGTGCAAGCCCACGGTTTTACTGCCTCGCTGAGCATCACGGTGGTGATTGGTTTGCTGATGGCCTGGCCCAATCTACGTGTCGACATCCCCACCGTCGATACGACCAGTCGGCCCTATGTCGTCACCCAAGCATCCCCTACCCGTGATGCGCAACGCAATGTTGATCAGTTGCAAATATTGGTGAATGATGGCTCAACGGGTTTACCAGCCGATGACATCATGTTGCATCATCAAGCCTTGATGCATTTGGTGTTGATTGACCCCGTATCGCATACATTTCTCCATCTCCATCCGGCACGGGTTAGTGCTGGACGATACATCGTCGATCTCCCCGCCATGGCTCGCGGCACCTATGATGTCGCTATCGAAATCGAACGCGCCAATAGTGGCTCACAAGTGACCCATCAACAGGTGGAAATCGGTGAGGATACGACACAGGCCTTGCCTGACCCATCACCGTTGCCTGCGACTGTCCAAGCCGGTGATTACACGGTGACAGTGCAGACGACCACGCCAGCACGAGTGGGGGTGCCGGTCGAATTGCAGGTCACTGCGAGTCGTGATGGTCAACCGGTGGCGGCGCTTGATTATTGGTTGGGGATGCGTGGCCACATGCTGGTGCGCAATCCCAACGGCGCAGTATTTGGGCATATCCATGCGGTTGGCGCCATGAGTGACGCCTTTCAGCCAAGCAGTCTGGCCGGTAATCAAGTGGCATTCGTCTATGCCTTCCCCACCGCCGAAACCTATGCGGTGTGGGTACAACTCATGATTGATGGCGAAATCATCACGGTGCCGGTGCAAATAATTGTCGTACCCCAATAACGGAGGATGTCATGCAAAAAATCGTGGTGTGGCTCGGGTTGTTGCTCTTGCTGGTCGCCTGTACCAGTGCCCCGATTCAGGTTCAGAGTCAGCATTTCGCAATTACGGTGGCGGTGAGTCCTGAGGGGATTGGTACGCGCCCAATTACAGTGACCCTGACGCGTAGCGACAAAACACCCGTTCCCGATGCAACGGTGACGGTGACGGCAGTGATGACCCAACACGGCATGTTGGGTGTACCACTGACACTCACGCCTCACCCTGACGGCACCTACACCAATGCGGCACTCGACCTCAACATGGCCGGTGAATGGCAATTGCAACTGCAGATTGTGCAGGGTGCGACCACTGATACCCTCACGATTCCGGTGGTCGTTAAATAGTGTTTGCGAAACAAAGCCCCCACACTGTTGGTAATCACCACAGTGCGGGGGCTTGTGTGTGTGTACTGTGCTGTTTAGCGCAGGGTGACGGGGTCGCCCACTCGGATCACGCCACTGCTCCGATGCACCAGATTTTGCCCAAAAATCACGCCCAAGGCTTGTTTGCGAAAGGTGCTCAGTGTTGCGAGTGGCTCGTGACTGCGTTCACCGGTTAATTGATCGGTGGTAGTGACGGCACAACGGGCACACGGCTTGACAGCAGTCATGGCTAGGTTGCCCACCTGCAATTCACGCCAATCGTCTTCGGCCCAGGCCGTGGCACCACTGACGACAATATTTGGGCGGAAGCGATCCATGCCAATCGGGATTTCGAGGCGCGTGTTGAGGTCGGTCAGCGATGCATCGTTGGCAATCAAGCTGGCGTAGGCATCAGCAAAGCTGACCCCATCGCTGGGATGGGTAGCGTATTTGGGGTCGATATGACGGCGATAGCCCTGTGCCATCCGTACCAACCGGCACGGTTGGCCGAGTACGTGGCTCAACCATGCCGCCACCTCGTTGCCTTGGTCGACCACGGTGCTGGTATTGCGCCAAATGGTGACCAAACGGGTGACCCCGGTATGTACCGGGCTAATCTGCACCGGGGCGTAATTAGCGCAGGCTAATTGCCAGCCCGTGGCGGTAGCAGTGACCACGATGCGCGCCATCGCAGGGAGTTCGCGTTGTGACAGAAATTTGCC
>DBCF01000158.1:0-2823 GCA_002292925.1 Roseiflexaceae bacterium UBA965
CGGCGCTCGACGTCACGCAGTTGCTCGGGCGTGACCGCCCGGTTGTGGGTGAAGTCGAAGCGCAAGCGCTCGGGCGCCACCAACGACCCGGCTTGGGCGGCATGCTCACCCACCACATCGCGCAAGGCGCGCTGGAGCAAGTGGGTGGCGGTATGATTGCGTACCACATGACTGCGGCGTACTTGGTCAATTTGGGCACTGGCCACGGCGCCACGGGCAATCGTCCCTTCGACGACGGTACCGAAGTGCACCGTCACACCCGGGACGGGGCGTTGGGTATCGGTGACTTGCATGCGCCCGTGAGGCGTCACAATCCAACCCGTATCCCCTACTTGACCGCCACTCTCGGCATAAAACGGCGTAGTGTCAAGCACCACTTGGACTTCGGTGCCGGCAGTGGCTTCGTGCTTGACATCGTCGGCACTCACCAAGGCGATGATTTGGCCATCGGCCACGGCATGCTGATAGCCCACAAAAGTGGTCGGTGCCAAAGCCAGCTCGGCCCAGACTTCGGTGTCGCCACCCTTTTTGAATTGGGCGACAGCGCGAGAGCGACTGCGTTGCTCATTCATGGCCACATCGAACCCGGCGGCATCGACAGTCATGCCGTTGTCAGCGGCGATTTTTTCAGTCAAATCGAGCGGGAAGCCGTCGGTGTCTTTGAGCTTAAAGGCTTCTGCTCCGGGGATGACGTTGCTACCTTGGGTTTTGACTTGGTCGATAACGGCACCGAGTTTAACCAACCCACCCGACAAGGTGCGCAAGAATTGTTGTTCTTCGGCATCGACGGTTTCGAGGATGAAATCACGGCGGGCCAGCAATTCGGGATAGGCGTCGCCCATCAAATCAAAGACGCGATCGACCACACCCGTAAAAAAGGGCTTATCGAAGCCGACGGTGCGCCCTTGGTAGACGGCGCGGCGCAAAATCCGCCGGAGCACGTACGAGCGCCCGGTGTTGCCTGGCAATACGCCGTCGGCAATCAAAAACGCCACGGCGCGGCTATGGTCGGCCACGGCATGGTAGGGGGCGTATTGGGCGCGGTAATCTTTGTCATCGCTGCCACGCAAGGCTTTGATACGGTCAATCAGGTCAACAAACACATCAGTTTGATAGGTGGCGCGCACCCCTTGGAGCACCATCGCTATACGCTCGAGTCCCATGCCGGTATCGACCGACGGGCGGGGCAACGGTTGCATGGTGCTCCGCTCAAATTGCATAAACACGTTGTTCCAGATTTCGACATAATCGGGGTCATCGCTATTCACGCCGGCGGCAGACATTTTGCTGAGGTCATCGCCGAGATAGACGGTGATTTCGGAGCAGGGACCACAGGGACCGGTATCGGCCATCACCCAGAAATTGTCTTTTTCGCCAAAACGGAGCACGCGGCTGGGATCAGCGCCGGCTTTAATCCAGAGTGCCACGGCGTCTTCGTCGGCCGGCACCCGTTCGTTGCCTTGGAACACGGTAAACCACATGCGCTCGACGGGAATCTCAAAGACTTTGGTGAGCAATTCCCACGCCATCGGGATGGCATCGGCCTTGAAATAATCGCCGAACGAAAAATTCCCCAGCATTTCGAAAAACGTATGGTGGCGCGGTGAAGGCCCGACCTCTTCGAGGTCGTTGTGTTTGCCCGACACCCGTAAACATTTTTGGGCGGTGGTGGCGCGGCTATAGGGGCGTTGCTCTAGCCCGAGGAAGGTGTCTTTGAATTGCACCATCCCCGAATTGGCGAACAACAGGGTAGGGTCGTTGCCCGGAATCAACGATGAGCTCGGGACAATCGTATGGCCACGTTGTGCAAAAAACGATAAATAGGCTTGACGAATCTGGTTACTAGACAGTTTTTTCATGACCACTCCGGGTAACACACAAACCATTTGTGTGGAACATACTAAACGATGCACTATTCCTTGCATTGTAGACGATGCAGTTGGGGTGCGTCAACAATTCACCCCCATACCCCCTATCAATCTGCCTTTTTTTGACCACAAAAACGCGGAGCGCCCCGAGCGACGCTCCGCAACCCAAACCGGACTATTTTATTGCCGCAACCTACCAGCTCACCACAACCGTCGCATCGCCACTCGTCACATCAATCACCGCCACTTGGCCTTCGTGGGTGGTGACGAGGCGCACGGCACCGTTGGGAGAACTAATCGTGCCGCTACAGCCTTTGGCATCTTTGGGGACGGGCAACGCGACTTGATACTGCGTAGCACCAGTCACTTCAATGGAGGCCCAGCAGGCTTCTTGGTGCCAGCGATAGGCCACATAGCCATTGCCGGCTGCATAGCGTACTACCGCATAGGCATCACGAATATCGGGGGTATAAGCCCATTGGGGTGACACCAACACCTGGCGTAAATTGTCGCCTTGGTCAACCACGCCAACAGCGCCTTCGATGAATGCGTCGAGCATGGCGGCAGTACCCCAGCCATCGGTGCTAATGGTATCGGGTGAGCCGACGCCTTCACTGCCTTCGGGACCATACCACAAAAAGCTCCGGCCGCGGCTCAACATCCCGGCCCAGTAATAATCGAGGGTGGCAAAGCCATACGATGGCCGTCCCATCCGGAAGGCACCGCGAGCAAGCTCACCACCTACCAACGGCATAATGCCGCCGTTGACGTAGCTGCCAGGGGCTTCACCAGCGCGCCCACCGAGACCGATAGTACCGGCGGGGAAGGGGGGGTCGATGCTATACCACTCAGCAAAGGCATCGGGCCGGCGCCGACTGATGTAGGTATCCAAAATCGCATCACTCTGGGCGTCACTAAGCACGCCCCGATTCAAGGCATAGGCATTCGACAAGCT
>DBCF01000158.1:2964-3245 GCA_002292925.1 Roseiflexaceae bacterium UBA965
GGGTCACCGACGCGGTTTTCGATGGTCGACAACATATGGAGGGCTTGTACCATCCCCGTATTGTCGCCATAAAAAATTCCCCAGCGCGTATTGGCGTCAATCGCATGCCGGGGTGCAGTGCCTTGCGCTACTTCGAAATCCCACATATCGATAGTGAATGGACGGCGCACTAGGCCTTTTTGGGCATCCCAACGGAGTGGGTCTTGCAAGGTGTAGGTGACAGCCCGACGCATGGCACCGAGGTGTTTGCGCACAAAATCATCGCCGGCCCCTGCCTGCCA
>DBCF01000089.1:0-1214 GCA_002292925.1 Roseiflexaceae bacterium UBA965
CAAGACCGCCACTAGTACCAAAACTCCTACGCACACCAAGACATTTACCAGTACCACCACCAGCACCGGGACAGCCACTAGTACGCCGTAACACAAACCGCCCCGAAGAGACTGCATATTCTGCAGTTTCCTCAGGGCAGTTTATTTTTATGTGCTACCCATACGCCAATGGCAAACCAGGACGCGGCCACTGCATCGTCACCAGCGCCCCCGACCCACCCAACGTCACGTAGGCAGTGCACAAATCGGTGCCGCCAAAGCAAATATTGGTGGTACCTGAATTGCCCGTCTGATAAAAATCAAGTAATTCCCCGGCCGGTGACACCACCCCAATCGCCCCGCCCCCCAGCACTGCCGCACAGATATTGCCATCGCCATCAATGGCGAGGGAATCGAGGGCGTTGCCGTCGGCAAATTGATAGTGGAGTTCTGCCGGAGCCGCCAGCACTCCAGGTGCAGCCAGTGGGGCGCGCATAATCCGCCCGCGCGGGGTTTCGTTCCAATACAACGTCTTGCCATCGGGCGCCAAGCCCACGCCATTGGGCGAATCGGCCAAGCTGACCTGGCGGATGGATGAACCGTCGGCGTGCGCATAATAGACGGCAGTGACTGCCGGACTTTCGCCGTTAATGTACCCCAAATCACTGAAATAAAAACCACCGTGCTGGTCAAACACTAAATCATTAGGCGCCGAGAGGGGCACGCCATCATATGCGGTATAGATGGTCTGTAATTCCCGCGTGGCCAAATCAAATGCCTGAATTGATCCTCCGCAGTAGCGTGCTGGGGCGGAATACCACAAATCCCAGTTACCGTCACGCCAAACACCATCAAAGGCGGCGCCGTTGTTGCAGATATAGATGCGCCCATCTGGGCCGATGGCGGCGCCGTTGGGACCACCAGGGATGGTGACGAGGCGTTCGATCTGGCCATCGGGATGCACTTTGGTCAAGTGCGGACCAAACATTTCCACCAGAATCACACTGCCGTCTGACATGGCAATCGGCCCTTCGGGGAAGGCCAACCCGCTGGTTATTTCGCGAAATAACGACATATTGAAACCCTTTCTGCAGAGATATCGCATTATACTTCCTGTGGGCGATGGGCGGCGAATAAATTCGCTGGCATAATTCGCCCCTACGTGCGCCGATGGATGCCTATCTCTGCTGCCTCGCATCGTACAGACGCAGCCTGCTGCGTCTCTCTAAAATCCT
>DBCF01000089.1:1321-3079 GCA_002292925.1 Roseiflexaceae bacterium UBA965
CTCTCTAAAATCCTGCTGCGTCTCCCCAAAAAGACGCAGCAGGCTGCTTCTCTACTACGATACGACGATACGCTATAATACTCACATCATCATCAAAGGAGATACCCATGACAACACTTGCCTACCCCGCCCCACTCCTCAGCAACGGCTTTACCATCACCAATGACCCGGCCCGCATGGGGCGATTGACGCCCTCAAATCCCCACGCCCCCATCAACGAACTGCGCGACCAATACGCTGCCCAAGGCTATTTATGGCTCAAGGGCATCCTCGATCGCAACGCGGTGCTGGCCTTCCGCAAGCGCTTTTTTGCCGCTTATCAAGTCGCTGGACTGCTCAAACCAGACACCGACCCCACTGACGGTATTTATAGCGGCGCCGTCGAAGACCACGCCCAAATCGCCAAAATCACCCACGAAGTGGTGCGCTGGGCCGCCTATGAATCGTTTTGTTTGCAAGCACCGATTTATGAGTTCTATACGGCCCTGTTTGGCGGCGAACCCTACCTGCACAAACGCAAACTTATCCGTTACGTCAAGCCACAAGATGCCAATTCCACCGGCGCCCATTATGACTTGACCTATTTGCGGGCAGGTACTGATACGGTGGCCACGAGCTGGATTCCCATCGGTGACGTCCCTGTCAAAATGGGCGGCCTCGTCTACCTCGAAGGTTCCGACACCTGGGGCCGGCGCATGGAAGCCGAATTCCGCGCCAAAAACGAGGGCATGAGCCGCGAAGATCAAATCAGCGCCTACAACAAAAACATGTCGTCGAGTGGCTGGCTCACCAAAGATCTCCCCGAGCTGGCCAATCGCCTCGATAGCCGCTGGTTGGTTGCCGATTACGAAGCTGGAGACATGGTCGTACATAGCGCTTACATGATCCACGCAGCTACGACCAACGAAGTCGATGATGGCACCATGCGCTTGTCCACCGATATTCGCTTCCAACGGGTGCGTGACGAAGTCGATGTGCGTTGGAACAACCATTGGTCGATGGACGACATGCTATGACATTGCCCAACAACGATCAGATTCCGTTGTTGGAATTTGATCCCAATCCGCGCGCCTTTATCAATGCGGCCGACCATAGTCGCCCACTCGATATCCCCAGCGCGGTGGTGCTCTGTTTTTTCCATGATGTGATTGAACAATTGGTCAAAGACGGCGCCCTCCGTGAAGTCTATGCCTTGCGGAGCGAAATGGGCGCACATCCCCTGTACGTCTTTACCATGCCCCACGGCGGCCAAATCTGCCTAATGCACCCCAGTGTGGGTGGGCCTATCGGCAGTGCCTTGATCGAAGAACTCATCGGCCACGGCATTCGCCAAATCGTCGCCATTGGTGGGGCAGGATCGCTGCAACAACAACTCACCGTGGGGCACGTGGTGGTGCCCACCATGGCACTGCGCGATGAAGGGACGTCGTATCATTATGTCGCCCCCAGTCGTTGGATTGCTGCCCAGCCCGCCGTCACCCAAGTCATCCGGGATGTGCTTACCGAGCAACAGATTCCCTTTGTCGAGGGGCCGACCTGGACCACCGATGCCTTTTACCGCGAGACAGTGGCCAAAGTCGAACGCCGCCGCAATGAAGGCTGCTTGACCGTCGAAATGGAAAACGCCTCGTTCCTGGCCGTCGCCCAGCTCCGCAACATCCAATTCGGCCAGATTTTGTATAGCGGCGATGATCTCAGTAGCGAAGTCTGGGATAGTCGCGGCTGGCATACCCACGCCACCTTGCGCCACCACCTGAC
>DBCF01000089.1:3140-12414 GCA_002292925.1 Roseiflexaceae bacterium UBA965
ATTGCCCCCGCTGCTGGTTATATGCCGGTGGTGGGGGAGTTTTTCTCTACATTTCATCATTTACCACTCCGATTTCTAATATTCCTCAAATAACCAAAAAAATCATGCGTGCTATACTACACATAAGTCATCCCCCCAAAAAATCTGATGACGACGAGGTATTAACCATGAGACTTGAACGATTTACCGAAAAAGCCCAAGAAGCCTTCCACGAAGCACAAACCATAATGGGCGGTTTGCACCACACCCAGCTCGACGTGGAACATATTTTTCTGGCCTTGTTGCGCCAACGTGACGGGTTGACTGGCAAAGCCTTGACCAAATTGGGCGTCGATGTCGAGCTCGTCTCACAACGGGTCGAATACGAACTCGAGAAATCCCCCAAGGTGTATGGCCAAAACATTTACGGCAACCAGGTCTATATCACGCCCCGCACGCAACGCTTGGTCAAGCGCGCCGAAGACGAAGCCCAACGCCTCAATGATCAATTCACTGGCATCGAGCATATTTTGGTGGCCATCCTCAACGAGCGTGATGGCGCATCCCAACGCATTTTGAGTAGCTTCAATATCACCCAAGAGCGCTTGTATCAGGTATTGATGGAAATCCGCGGCACCCAACGCTCTGACACCCCCAATGCCGACAGCAAATACGAAGTGTTGTCGAAGTACAGCGTCGATTTGACCAAATTAGCCAGCGAAGGCAAGTTGGATCCGGTGATTGGTCGCGAAACCGAAATCACCCGTGTCATCCGTATCCTCAGTCGGCGTAACAAAAACAACCCGGTGCTGGTCGGTGAAACGGGCGTCGGCAAAACTGCCATCGCCGAAGGGCTGGCACAACGCATCCACGAAAACGACGTGCCCCAACCACTCATCGGCAAGCAGGTCTTGTCGCTCGATTTGGGTGCTATGGTAGCCGGCTCCAAGTTCCGTGGTGAATTCGAAGAGCGCCTCAAAGGGGTGATGGACGAAATCCGCGCCGCCCAAGGCAAAATCATCCTGTTCATCGATGAATTGCACACCGTGGTCGGGGCTGGCGCCGCCCAAGGCTCAATCGATGCCTCGAACATGCTCAAACCATCACTGGCCCGGGGCGAGTTGCAGGTTATCGGTGCTACCACTCTCGATGAGTACCGCAAGCACATCGAAAAAGACCCAGCACTCGAGCGCCGTTTTAGTCCGGTGTTTGTGGAAGAGCCCGACGTGCCCACCACCATCGCCATGTTGCGGGGCTTGCGCCACCGCTACGAAGAGCATCACAAGTTGGCGATTAGTGATGACGCCATCGATGCGGCAGTGCGCCTGTCGAGTCGCTTTATCACTGACCGGTTTTTGCCCGACAAAGCCATCGATTTGCTCGACGAAGCCTCGGCCAAACTGCGTATCGACATGTATTCGATGCCCAAAGAATTGCGCACCCAAGAGCAAAAGCTCCAAGAATTGCGGTTGGCCGAAGAAGATGCCAGCCAGAAACGCGATTACGAGCGCGCCGTAGTGATTCGCGCCGAGTTCCTCAAGCTCGAACAAGCATTCACCATCGAACGCGATGCCTGGCGCAAAACAGCCAACCTCGACGAAATTGTCGATGCCGAAGATATTGCCCAAATCGTCTCGTCGTGGACGGGTGTACCAGTCATGCGCATGCTCGAACGCGAGCGCGAGAAGTTGGTCCACATGGAGGAGCGTTTGCAAAAACGTGTCATCGGCCAACGTGAAGCGATTGTGGCGGTGTCTGACGCCATCCGCCGCGCCCGCAGTGGCATGGCCGATCCGCGCCGACCGATTGGCAGCTTCGTGTTTGTCGGTCCCACTGGTGTCGGCAAAACCGAATTGGCCAAGGCGCTGGCAGAATTCATGTTTGACAGCGAAGATGCCATGATCCGCATCGATATGTCGGAATTCCAAGAGCGCCACACCGTGTCGCGTTTGTTGGGTGCCCCTCCGGGATACGTGGGCTACGACGATGCCGGTCAATTGACTGAGCGCATCCGGCGCCGCCCCTACCAAGTGGTGCTGTTCGACGAAATCGAGAAAGCCCACCCCGATGTGTTTAACACGTTGTTGCAGTTACTCGACGATGGTCGCTTGACCGATGGTCAAGGCCGGACGGTTGATTTCAGCAACACCATCGTGATTATGACATCCAACATTGGCACCGAGCATGTCAAGCAACAAGGGATTGGTTTGGTCAAGGCAATTGACAAGCATGATCAAGCGGCAGCGCAGGTACGGGTAATGGAAGCAATGAAACAGGCCTTCCGGCCCGAGTTCCTCAACCGCATCGACGACGTGATCGTCTTCCACCCCTTGACCGAAATCGAGTTGATTCAAATCGTCGACATCATTGCTGCCGATGTCCAGAAGCGCCTGCAAGAACAAGGCATTACCTTGACACTCGACCAAGGCGCCAAATCGTGGTTGGTTACCACCGGCTTCAATCCAGCCTACGGCGCCCGGCCGTTACGCCGCACCGTGCAACGGAGCATCGAAACGCCGATGGCACGCGAAATTCTCAATGGCGCATTCGCGAGTGGCGACTTTGTCATCGGCGAGGTTCACGAGGACGGCAAACAATTGCGCTTCAGCAAAGCCGAGCGCCTCGAAGTGCCCCAAACCCAACCAACGGCGCAAGTCTAACTGACCGCACAACACACCCCCCGTCGCAGTTTTTGCGACGGGGGGTGTTTTTACACAACGTGAATTTATAATTCCAAGGCCACGGCACGTTCGATATGCGATTCGGCCATCAATTGCGCCACCACACTATCAGGAATAAGGTCGTCACAGGTCAGCACCATCAGCGATTGCTCGCGGGGGGCAAGGCGCCCCACTTGCATGCTGGAAATGTTGACGTCGACGGTGCCCAGCAACGTGCCCACCCGACCGACCATACCCGGTCGGTCACGATGGTAGGTAAACAACAGTGAACCGACGGGCTCGAAGGTGACCCAATAGCCGTCGAGTTCCACCACGTAAGGGCGATCGCGCAACACCGTCCCGCTAAAAACATGCACGCCGCTGGCTGTATGGGCTTGGAGCTCGAGCATCCCGGCGTAGTTTTCGACTTCGGGCACGGTACGTTCGCCAAAGCGCACGCCCCGTTCTTTGGCGATGATGGGCGCATTGACCGCGGTGATGCGCTGTTCGCTGACGCCAGCCAGCAAGCCTTGCAACAACGCTACCCGCAACGGGGCGGTGTTGGTGTTGGCCAGCTCGCCGGCATAGACAAATTCGTAGCGCTGGATGGGCTCATCGGCCAGACCCAAGCACAATTTGCCGAGGCTACGAGCCAAGCTGGCATATGGCGTGAGGAAATTGACTTCTTCGGGGGCGATATAGGGTGAGTTTACCGCATAGCGGGGCGATTCACCGTTGAGGGCATCGAGCACGCCATCGGCCACGTCGACACCGGTCGAGGCTTGGGCTTCGACCGTCGAGGCGCCCAAATGGGGGATGGTGATTACTTTGGGATTGTCGAGGAGTGGCGAATTCACCGGTGGCTCTTGTTCATAGGCGTCGAGAGCTGCCCCACCCAGTCGGTTATTGGCCAAGGCCTCAGCCAAGGCGGTTTCGTCAATCACGCCACCCCGGGCGGCGTTGATGAGGTAAGCGGTGGGTTTCATCATGGCGAGGCGGGTGGCATTGAGCAAGTGGCGGGTGGCATCGATTAACGGCACATGCAACGACACAAAATCACTACGTTGCAAGACGTCGTCTAAGGTGCACAAGGTGACACCCAGTTGTAGGGCACGCTCTGTCGACACCACCGGATCATAGGCGATGACGTCCATTTCGAGGGCGCGGGCTCGGCGGGACACTTCGGCACCGATACGACCGAATCCGACCAGACCGAGGGTTTTGCCCCGTACTTCGTGACCCATAAACTTGGCACGGCTCCAGCCCCCTTGGGCCACATGTTGGTGGGCTTGGGGGAGGTGACGAGCCAACGCCAAAATCAAGCCAATGGCCAGTTCGGCCACGGCGACGCTATTTGAGGCGGGAGCATTAACCACAACGATGCCGAGTCGGGTGGCGCTTTCGACGTCAATGTTGTCGACACCGGTACCGGCGCGACCAACCACCCGTAATTTGCTTCCGAGCGCCAGCAATTCGGCATCGACTTTGGTGGCACTCCGCACTATAAGCGCATCATAATCAGCAATAATCGCCAACAATTCGGGGCGCTTGATGGTCGGTTTGACATCAACTTGGGCCGAATTCACCAACCGGGCCAGACCTTCTTCGGCAATCGGTTCTGCAACCAAAATACGAAACATACCGTGACTCCCAATTAAAAAAGCGGAACCATACGGTTCCGCCTCATTGCGAACTAGGGGTATTGTATCACCAACATTCAAGGATGGAGAGGGGATTGATGTTGACATCGTGTTGGTAGACTTCGTAGTGCAAATGGGGACCGCTCGAATAGCCAGTAGTGCCCACCCAACCGATAATCATGCCTGGTTCGACTTGTTGGCCACTGACAATATTGAGCTTGCTGAGGTGGGCATAAGCCGTCGCCCAGCCGTTGATTTCGTCGCTGATACGCACATAATTGCCTGCCAACCAGTTGTTGGGGACGACCCGGGCAATTCCTGAATGCAATGCCACAATCGGCGCGCCGAGCGTGTCACTAGGGTCGGCATAGCCGTCGCCATTCCCATCAACAGCCAAGTCAACCGCCCCCCAAATCGCGGCAGGAGCATGGGTGCCAACGCCATAGCCTTGGGTCATCACCACATTGCCTGTTTGCGGGCGGACGGGGCAGCCAAATGGGGCGCCAGGTAAGCCACGTTTTGAGGCAATGGCGGCTAACGGGCGGCTATCAGGAGTATCGACTGCAGGCTGAGCGGCAGGTGCATCATCAGCGGCAATGATTTTCTGCGAAATAGCCGGACTCAACGCTAACTGCACCAAGTGTTGGCGCAACTGATTGCTGGCGCCATCGGGCGAATCGGCCAATTGGGCAATTACGTGCGTTTCGGCGAGGACGCGGGTGGCGGGCATACTCATCACCAACATCGAGCCACCCAGCATGACCACTGCCGAGGCGATGATAAAAATCGTCCCCAGCCCCAGCATCCACCAATACGGTGCTGCTTTGTTGGCTTTGGGTAAACGGATGAGTTGCTTGACAGTCACTTCATACAGTTTACTGAGTTGCACGAGTTGGCTGGCATCGAGGGGGCGCAAACCGTGCTCGGCCGCAGCAATATCACGCACCGGAATACCAGTGCGTGTCGCCACATCGACCATTGATAAGCCACTTTTTTGGCGTAATTGTTGTAACGTGTTTTCCATCATTCGCTCCATTGGCATCACTGTACCACAGCATGGATGAATTGACGAGTGGCCAAGATTACGGCACGATGAGACATTTGCGCAGACCGTTATTGATGGCATCAATCCCGTTTTGTGGTGATATATCACGGAGCAACACCAACGGCAACACCGCCTCGTAGGCATCCCAGCGACAAATCGTGACATCATCATAAAATTGGGGCGTCATGCTGTCGATTTGAGGCGCCAATACCGCAAAAAGTGGATCCTCAAGCAGTGCGCCACTACTTGCCACCCCCCGATTGAGGGGTACCCACCGCATGGTGCGCACCAACTCGGTTTGGGCGGGCACGGCTTGGAGTGCCTGGATGAGTTGGATGACTTGAGCTTGGCGCTCGGCGGGCAGCGCTTGGGGGATAATCGCATACACCACATCGACTGGGGGCCGCAGGCGTTGGCCGGTGGCACTATAGAGCGGTGCCGGGGCATACATGACGGTTAATTGGTCAGGGTTTCGCTCATAGCGCCGGATGGCCGCATCGCCGTCGATGGTAAAGGGCACCCGCCAATTGACAAAATCGGTGGTCGCTTCAACGTAGGTGGTGGCCTCACGCGGACCCAAACTGCGTAAATCGACCAACGATTGCAAGGCGGTCAACCCCAGATCATCGGGCAACACCGAACCGGTATCGGTGAGTACGGCCGTTGCCCCGAGTTGGTCGAGATACATCTGGAACCAGCGCCCATCGGCCCACGAAAAAGCCATTTTGTAGCGCACCCGCCCAGTGATGAGATTGTTGATGCCCATCACCTCAGCGGTACTATCGGGGATGGCCGCCAGCAAGTCACTGTTGGCAATGCTGACGAGATAATTCCGGGCGGCAATGGGCATGGCCATGTAGTTGACGTTGTTGGCGATGGCACGGTCATACATGGGGTAATGATCTACCCCAATCGCCGGCGCATTGGCGGCCACCACGCCCAAACGGATGAGTTGTTGTAGGTCGTATTCGTTGCCAATCCAGACATCGACGCTGTCGGTGGCGGTACTTGCCAAGGCGTAGGTGCCGTCAGGCGAGCGGGCATCGACGGTAATCGGCAATTGTTGCAGCGCCGCCGTCTGTGTCAGCACGTCAATCAGCGGTTGTGGTGAATTGTTGTCGGATTGGATGACCCGCACTTGCAATGTGGCAGGCAGTGGCGCGACCGTGGCCGTTGGTGGTGGGGCAATGGTAGCGGTCGCGGGAATCGCGGTCGCGACAATCGGCGCGGTGGCCGGCGGGGTCGGCGTGGCCGGCGCTTGTCCCACCGAAAGCCCACTACAACTCGCTAGCACACAAAGCAATAACAACAATCCCACCCGGCGCCGTAATTCAGACAACATGATTATTCCTCATTGGTCAAGGCACGCCGCACGAGGGCGGCAGCGCGGGGTTGTACGGCGTCACATGCCAATAACACGGCACCGACGACAGGCTCACACCCTAACAACACGGGGGTGGCGCTAGGCGATACGTGGCGCAATGCCTGTGTAAATGCAACAAACAAGGCCGCCGCCGCCCCACCAGCAATCACCACCGTATGGGGTTGCCCCGTCAAATCGAGTTGGCGGGCCACGGCACCGGCATTATCAGCGAGGAGCTGGGCGGCCGTATCGACAATCGTCATGGCGGCAGCATCACCGGCGGCAGCGGCCTGGGTGACCTGTGGGGCAAAGGTCGCTGGGTCACGTACAATCAAGCCCCGCGACAATCCTTCGGCGAGGGTGGGGATGTCGGTTACCCCGCCCCAGTCACACAGCAATGCAGTCAAAAGCGTGGGGGCGCGCCGGCCATAATGGGCTTCTGCCGCCATACTCATGGCGGCAATGGTTAGACTCTGGGCGCCAGCGAAATCGGCCCAGTCGCTGCCCAAGCCAAAGGTACGGTAGCGCCGGCCATCAACGGCCACCCCCGCCACAGTACTACCGGTACCAGCAATTACCCCTACCCCAAATGAGTCATGGCTACCAGCGCGCAACGGCAAAAAGGCATCGTTGACCGTAATCAGCGTGGCGCGGGGGGTCAGTGGTGCGAGCAACGGCCGCAAGCGAGCTTCGTCTGACGGCCAATCGAGGCCTGCCAAGCCCCACGCCACGGCACCCACGTCATCGGAGTGAGTGTTGGCGTGGGACAGCAAATCGCTGATGATGGTGGCATACAGTTGGGCGGCAGCGGCGAGGCCGATGCCTTCCCAATTGCCGGCACCCGCGTGGACGCGGGCCAGTACGCGCCCTTGCAAATCAACGGCAAGGGCGGTTGTTTTTGTACCACCAACATCAACACCAATCAGAATCATTTAGTAGCCTTCGTCGAAATTCACGATGTTCTGGAGTTTTTGGCCATGCATGTAGCGTTCGAGGTTGGTGATAAACAGGTCCATCATGCGGCCACGAGTTTTGGGGGAAGAATACGAAATGTGTGGGGTAATCCAGACATTCGGCGCATCCCACAATGGGTGATTGGCGGGTAATGGTTCTTCGGGGACGACGTCGAGCCCCGCGCCAGCAATGCGTTTTTCACTCAGTGCAGCAATCAAATCTTCGGTATTGATGACTTGGCCACGAGCCACGTTGACGATGTAGGCCGTCGGCTTCATTTTGGCGAAAGCACTGGCATCGACCATGCCCCGAGTAATGTCGGTCAAAGGAGCAGCGATGACAATCACGTCGGCGTCGGGCAAGAGTTTTTGCCATTCGTCATCACTCACCACTTCGTCGACGTATTTGGTGGGTTGGGGGCGGCGGCGACTGCCTACCACGCGCATGCCAAAGGCTTTGGCACGCTTGGCGGTTTCTTGGCCGATACTGCCCAAGCCGATAATTGCCATGGTTTTGCCGTCGAGCTCGTCGAGTTTGGTTTGCTCGGTAGCTTCGTAGTCTTCCCGGGCATAATTCATCAGCACAGACGCACGTTTTGCGTGAGTCAAGACAAACATCATCACGAATTCGGCGATGGGGATGGCATGTGCGCCGGCGGCATTGGTCAAGGTAATCCCGCGTTCACGCATCATGTCGAGGTCGAGGTGATCGATGCCGGCGCTAGGGGTATAGACCCATTTGACGTTGGGAGCCATTGATAACGTCAGGCGAAAGCCTTCGACGGATGTCCACCAGCGCATAAAAATCGTAGCGTCGCTGGCGTCACCTTGGGGCATGCCTTCGTCATCCGTGATGACGATTTGCATGTCGGGATAGAGCGAGAGAATGCGTTGTTCGATCAGGGGGGCGACGCGATTAGGGATGATGATCTTCATTTTGTTCCTTGTGCAATAGTTTGACCAGGGGCGAGATTCAAGACGTCACACACCACACCCCGCAACGCCAGCTCTGCACTGAACTGCGCCGGGGTGCCCGGTAAACCGGGAAACGTACTATGGTGAATCGGCAACACTGCCGCTGACTTAAGGAGTTGCATGGCATAGGCCGCTTCATACGGGCCCATCGTATATACGTCACCAATGGGAATCATCGCCACGTCGGGGTGATACAAATCGGCAATAATCGCCATGTCGGCCATTACATTGGTGTCACCGGCAGCATAGACGGTGATGTCGTTGTCGACCCGCAACACGTAGCCCACTTCGCTACCAAACATGCGTGGACCGACGGATGTCGGCCAGCTGTTGCTGTGCTGAGCGTTGACCATGGTGATGCGCACATCGTTGATACGCACGGTACCACCCTTGTTGAGGGCAAGAATCGATTCGTTGGCGACGTTTTGATAGGTCAGCCATTCCACTGCATCGTACTGACAAACCACTTGAGCCTGGGTGTCGTAATAGAGCGCCGCTGTATCGACACAGTGGTCGGTATGACCATGCGTCAACATAATTATGTCAACACCGAGTTCACGCAGTTTGGCGTGCCATTCAGGTGGACAGGCCGGGTTGTTTTCGATCCAGGCATCAATCAAGATACGGGTGCCGGCAGTAGTTTTCAGATAAATGGTGGT
>DBCF01000089.1:12445-12883 GCA_002292925.1 Roseiflexaceae bacterium UBA965
ATTTGCATCTAGGGGCTCCTATTGTGCCAACGCAGGGCGAAATTGTCGTTGATCGATACTTGATTCGATGGTGGCTGCCATCCGCAATAAATTGACATCATCACGGAAGCGCCCCACCACTTGCATGCCCACCGGCAGACCAGTCGGAGTCATACCCACCGGAAGTGAGATTGCGGGGTGGGTAGTCATGGTGATATAGGCGCACGACATCATCCAATCGACGTAGGTGGCTAATTGCTGGTCGTTGATTTGGGTGACATAGGGTTGGGTGACGTCAAAAGGGAGGACTTGGGTGGTAGGACCAATCACCAAGTCATAGCGTTGCATGAATTGTTGCATCGCCAAAAAGACTTGTTGTTGCAGGCGTTGGCCATGGGCGATTTGCGGACCGGTCAAGGCTCGCCCCGCTTCGATGTTCCAAATCACCGTATCTTTGAG
>DBCF01000086.1 GCA_002292925.1 Roseiflexaceae bacterium UBA965
ACACGGCTATAATGACCAACAGTACAGGACGGCAGATACTTGCTCAACCCCGCCAGGGCCGAGAGGCAGCAACGGTAGGCGAGTTCCTCTGGGTGTTCTGTACTGCTTTTTATTGTTTTTGAAAAAATACTCCTGCGCAGACGTGAATAAGCCACAAACCACTATACGATTGCGCACATTTCGTTGCCACCATAGATTCGTCGTGTATTACTTGTTTTCGCGCACCAATGCGATGGCTTGGCGCCCCAGCACACAAATATCGTGAGCAATTTCGGGGGATGCCAAGTCGTCCCAGTTGACCCAGCGGGCGCCATTGGTTTCGCGGGCCGAGGGCGACAGCGTGCCTGCCACCACCGTGGCCACATAAATCAAATCGATGTGTTGATGGCCGGGGGTAATGTTTTCGAGCAAGATACAATGCGGTTGGGGCAACACCAACACATCGCCGAGGGGGGTGGGAGTGGTGCGCAACGCCACCTCGAGGCCGGTTTCTTCACGGACTTCACGCACCGCGGCATCGTGGGGTAATTCATGGGGGTCGATATGGCCACCAGGGGGTAACCACATCGCCAGTTTACGATGGAGCAACAACAGCGTACAATCAGCATGTACCACAAATGTTGTGGCCGTAAAATCACGAGTAATTTGGGAATTATCAGCCATCACCGCGCAACCTTCTGCTATCACACTTCGTCAAGCCATGGTAGCATACAGATATCAGCGTGGTGTGTGGCATACAAAAGGAGCGTATTGCGTGGCTGAACCATCGTTAGAGCTTATTCGGCGCGCCCAGCGTGGTGAACGCGATGCCCTCGAACAACTCGTTATCAGTCAAAAACAGTACATCTACAGCATCGCCATGACGATTTTTCATAATACTGACGATGCCGAAGACCTCACCCAAACGGCCTTTATCCGACTGTTCCGGTCGATCCATCAATACAACGGCGACAGCAAATTCACCACGTGGCTGTATCGGTTAGTGATTAACTTGGGGCGTGACGAGTTACGCTCGCGCCGGCGCAAGGTGCCCATCATCAACCCGATAGCAACCGACGACGACGAGCTCGATCCCGTGACGTTGATTCGTGACACCAACAACGAGCGTGACCCACAGGCCTCGCTCGAGCACAACGAAACACGGCGGATTTTGGAAGAGGCACTGGCCCAACTCGATGACCAATACCGACTGACCCTGACCATGCTCTACTTCGACGACATGAAGTATGCTGACATCGCCGACATCCTCGAAATCCCACTCAACACCGTCAAAAGTCACATTCGCCGTGGCAAAGAGCGCCTGCGTGAGATTTTGGAAGGGCAGCATATCGACGAGCGGGGCGATTAATCTTGCGCAACCGGATAATTCCGTTGACATACCCATTCACCTTGGCGCTGACCGTTTTTTTACCACCATGGGGGTCCAATCATGCAACACTGTGACGACATTTGCACCCAAATCGCCATTGGCGAACGCGCTAATCCCGAGGTCCAAACCCACCTCGCCAGCTGTAGCACCTGCCGCGCCTATGCCAGCGAGATGGCGGCGCTCGACCAACAACTCGGCAGTCTAATGCGCTACACCCCATCAAACACCCTCACGCTCCAACTCATGGCCATCGCCGCCGACCACGCCATGCCGCTACCACGCCGACGCCAGCCGTGGTGGGGCTCGTTGCTGGTATTTGCGATTGGGGTGGTGGCACTAGGGTTCTCGGTGCTGGTGTCTGCCGAAATCGTGGTGCTGTTTGCCGGCTCATACGGCTTTGGCGCCTATGCCCAACAAATCACCGCCTTGCCCCAAACCGGCTATACCTGGCTGGTGAGCGGGTCGCCCGTGTTGCAAACGGTCATCAGCAAGCTCGACACCATGCGCGTGCAACTGGTAGGGATTTTGGTGGTGGCCTTGATGCTGTTTGGCTATACCAATCAACGTAGCAAGCGAATCCGGTCGTAGAGCGTCGCCAAATCCAGCATACATAGACTCACCCTTCCACACGCACCCCGCTGGGGTGCGTTTTGGTGTGCAAATTACCAATACGTAATCATGCAATCAAGGTATAATTGTCACGTATTGATGTGATTTTTTGTGTGAAAGGTACAAAAATGTCAAAAAAATCATTAACGACGGTATTGATTTGTGCAATATTGGGAATTGTCGTGCTGGTTAGTTGGAATTCCATCTATGCAAACGTGCATTGTATTATCCGTGGCGTCGGCTTTGATTTGGTTGGTTGTGATCTGCGTGGTGCTGACCTTAGTGGTGAAAATCTGGCGGGGGTCGATTTGTCTGGGGCAGACCTGACGGGGGCGAATCTAGGAGTCACAGAATTTATAAAAATAGTGAATCCCAAATTTGCGCAGATACCATTGCTTTCAGACAATAATATGTTTTTTGACAGCGATTTTAGTAATTGTACACGTCATTGTTTTGTATTGATGCGTATAGTCTATTGGTATGGTGCTTTTTTGGACGCAAACCAACCAGCATTCAACGATGGTATCACTAAAATTAATGAGGTTATTGCTTCTGGCGCCAATCTCACCGACGCCAATCTCAGCAACGCTAATCTCACGGGAGCTGACCTCACCGGCGTAATTATTTCTAATGCTGATCTGTCTGGTGCAACCCTCGCGAACATTTCATCAGGGCGAATCAGCGGTGAACCACGCGCATTACCTGCAGATTGGATATTGATAAATGGCTATTTGCTAGGCCCCAGTGCCAATCTTGCACAGACAACTTTATCCAATATTGATCTCTCGCACATCAACCTCAGCCACGCCAATCTCGTTGGTATCAAATCTCATCACATTACCGGTTCATCGCTAGTACTTCCTACTGATTGGCAATTAGTGGCGGGGCATCTCGTTGGCCCAACCGCAGACCTAATGGGTGCGGATTTCACTGGGGGGCAGCTGGTTGGCATTAATTTTGCGGGGAACAACTTGGCCTATGCAAACCTCAGCGGTACCAATCTCAAAGGGGCCAATTTAACCGATGCCAATCTCAGAGGGGCTAATCTTAGTGATACGAATCTTGATGAGGCAAATCTGACGAATATCCAATCAACAGGGATTATCGGGACACCAAAGATGCTCCCACCAGACTGGCAATTAATCAATCGATTCCTCGTTGGACCAAGAGCCAACCTTAGCAATACTAATTTTTCGCATGCAGATTTGACGAATCTGAATCTTACCCATGTAAATTTCGCTGGCGCGAATCTCTCCTACGCCGACTTTTCCGGCGCAAATCTAGCGGGAGCCAACTTCACCGGCGCCAATCTCACTGCAGCACGATGGCTCAACACCACCTGTCCCGACGGCACCATCACAAAAACTACACGCTGCGAGATTCCGTAGGACGAAGTAGGAAGCGTGACGTCGGAAGTGTGAAGTAAAGTTGGAAGGAAGAATTCACGATTACCTCCACGCCCTCCGCGTCTCCGCGTGAGACAAATAGCATCCCACACTCGATCACATTCATCGTTTGGCACGCACAGAGATTCCACGCTCCGAGTGCAGGCACCCTGCATGGAATGATTTATTGAGACGCAGCAGGCTGCGGCTGTAC
>DBCF01000050.1 GCA_002292925.1 Roseiflexaceae bacterium UBA965
TACGACATCCGCTGGATTGATGCGATGATTTCGCATCATCAAGCTGCCGTCACAATGGCCCAAGCAGCCTTGACCAAAGCCGAGCACGCCGATATCAAAAACCTCGCCCAAGCCGTCATTGACATGCAGTCTGCCGAAATCACCCAGCTCGAAGCATGGCGCGATCAGTGGCGCTAAATGACTAACGGGTGCGGCCGGTGAATTTGTCCATGGTGTGATAAATACCGAACCACTCGCCCACAATCACGTCGAACCAGCGACTCGGCAAAATCCCCCGCAACAACGGCAATAGATTCACAATCCACGGCAAGCGCAATACCATGCGGTTGCCGTGGATTGCGTTGGCAATCTGGGCCACCACATGGTCTGGTTTGAGGATGGGGATGATGGGCGAGCGCACGCCAGCAAACATCCCCGTGTCGATGTAATAGGGCATGACGGTGGTGACTTGCACTGCACTGTTGATTTGCGCCAACTCGATGCGCAACGATTCTGACCAGCCCGTCACCGCCCATTTGCTGGCACAATAGACCGACATGCGAGGGTTGGCTAGTAAGCTGGCCGCCGACGAAATATTGACGATATGCCCGCGATTGCGCTCCATCATCCCCGGTAATACTTCACGGGTGAGGTGCATCAGGGCAGTAGTGTTGACGGCCATCTCGTTGTCGATGTCAGCATGACTGTGTTCATGAAACGGCTTCCCCACCACAATACCGGCATTGTTGACGAGGATATCGACGGTGATGCCGCTGGCAGTCATTTGATCCAATGTGTGTTGGATTTGGGTGACGTCGGTCACATCGACCATGTAGCCGTGTACCTGATGGCCTTTGGCCGTGAGCTCGGCAACGACGGTGGTAATCGCTGCTTGATTGATATCCCAAATAATGAATTGTTTGGCGCCGCGGGCGAGTAATTGTGTGCCCAGTAAGAGCCCAATACCCGAGGCACCCCCGGTAATCAGGACGGTGGCGTTACTAATAGTTGTCATAATAAAAATCCTTGTGGTGATAGGTGAATTGGGGTGGATAAAGCGATTTTTGCATATTATTGCGGATTACACAAGTAGCGTGGGGAGATTTTATTTATCTCGCACAGAGGACGCGGGGAGCACGGAGGCATCCCACCCAGCGTCATTGCATGGGCACTATAGTGCCTGTGCAATCTCCGAGTAGTGGCGTATGTGCGTTCATTATCTGGCACAGTGCATTTTCAATTTACTATTTTCCATTTTCCATTTTCAATTCATTTCTCGCACAGAGGCCGCAGAGTACGCAAAGGCGTTTGTCACTTCACACTTCCGACTTCACGCTTCCTACGTCAAAAAACGCACCCAACCAGCATCAGCCGGTCGGGTGCGTTTTTACGGGTACGAAGATTAGTGCGATCCACCACTGGCTTGGCGTTGCATTTCGGTGCGCCCACCCCACTTGCCTGGCCAGCCGGGCAAGAGTAAGCCGAGGAGCATGGCGACCAAGGCCACCCAAAATGTGAAGGTATAGGTGTTTTTAAAGCCGATGACATTTTCGTCACATGCTGCTTGGATCTCGGCGCGGATTTTGATTTTGGCGGCGGCGGCCATGGTCGATGGCATCTCCTTGAGTTTGTCAGCTGCCGCCGCAGGGATATTGTCGGCATCGGCCACGCCGGGGGTTTCACACAGCCCAAAGCGTGCCACTTTACCGGTGGTGATGGTTTCTTGGGCTTTGTTTTGTTGCTCTTTGACCCCGGCGGACAACGAGCTCGTCAACACCGTCGCCAAAATCGCTACGCCAATTGACTGCACCACAAAGCGGGTGCCATTGACGAGTGACGAGGCGCGGGCGATTTTGGGTTGAGGGGCACTGCTCAAGGCAGTGGCAAATGTGGTTTGCACTGTCATTCCCAATGCAATCCCACGCAGTGCGAGCAACCACATGATATCGCTGATGGGGGTGAGGGCTTGGATTTGCGATAATTGCCAGGTGTTAATCAACAAAATCCCAAACCCGAGCATGATGAGTACACGGGGCCCGATTTTGTCGAAAAAGCGTCCGGCTAGCGGGGTCGTAAAACCTGCCGCAATCCCCAATGGTAACAACGCTAATCCGGTGTCAAATGCCGAGTAGCCACGGAGCGCCTGTAAGTAGACCGGCATCAAAAATTCGGCACCAAAGAGCGCAATCACTGTCACATAGCCAATCAAATTGGCGAGTGTGAAGGTGCGCGAGCGAAACAGCCGTAAGTCGAGCATCGGCTCTGGTACAACGAACAATTCGATGATAATCCACGCAATGATGCCAACGGCGCCTATGGCAAACCAGGTCAACACGGTGCTATCGGTCCAGCCATTTTCACCAACCAGCGTGGTGGCATATAACACCGACCCAAACCCGATGCTGGTGGCAATAATCCCGAGCGGGTCGGCTTTGGGTTTGCTGGCAGCAACAGCGTCTTGTGGGAGCCAATTGGTCGCCAAAATCGCACCGGCAATACCGATAGGGATGTTGATATAAAAAATCCAGCGCCACAAATCAAGGTCGACCAACCAACCACCCAAAATCGGGCCGAGGGCTGGGGCCAGCACCAGCGCAATCCCAAAGAATCCCAAAGCGGTGCCTTGCTCTTTGGGGGGGAAGGTGCGATAAATGAATGCTGGCCCGAGTGGTTGGGCAAGCCCGCCACCGATACCTTGGATGGCCCGGGCGATAATGAGCAGTGGTAGCGATGGCGCAAGTCCACATGCCAACGAAGATATCACAAACAAAATCAATCCGGTGATATAAATACGTTTGGTGCCAAAGCGATCTGCCAAAAAACCACTGAGTGGGGTGGTGATGCCGAGTGCCAATACATAGACGCTGATAATCCACTGTGAATCAGTCAGGCTGGCTTGGTATTCGCGCCGAAGCGTCTGGAATGCCACATTGACGACGGTTGTGTCGAGAATAATCATGAATAACCCAAAGACCACCGAAATCAGCACCCGCCATTTGTGCTCAAGTCCTGGTCGCGACGTGGTTGTGCTGGTCACACTACCTCCCATGATTGATAGTTATAATTTCCTACTCTTACAATACGGAGTCAGCGGTATAAAAGATTGACAATTTTATCACCTATTTGGGTGATTTTTTGTGAACATTTCTTTATTTATGGTTGTAATGCACGCTGATCGCAATGGCGCTGCTATCAGCATAACCTGAATGCATCCAAAAATAAATGATGTGTATGCCAAAAATAGATATGAGAATGCGGTAATAATGATTATTTAGTGAGCGATGTGCATAATGTATGGCAACAAAAAAATGATATGTATACCCATACAAATATATCCGACTTGTGGATGCTTGTATAATAGAGTCACTCATGCATACTGCATTAAAAGTAAAGGGGTAGCAATGTTACCGTCAAATTGGAAGGAGCAATTGCGTTATCGTTTCGATAACGTATTTGCCAAAGGAACTGGTGCGCTGATCGCGCTACTGGCAGCCGCGTCGTTGGTGATTATTTTTGTGGTGGCATTGGTAGTAAGGGTATTTAATCTCGCTCCCGATGATATCCCGTTGCCCAAACTGATGTGGATGGGCCTGATGCGTACCCTCGACTCGGGTACGATGGGTGGTGACGAAGGTGGCTGGCCGTTTTTATTTGCTATGTTGACCGTCACCATTGGTGGTATTTTTGTGGTCAGTACCTTGATTGGTGTATTGAGTGCTGGCATCGAAGAACGCCTCGATGCATTGCGCCGTGGTCGCTCGCGGATTGTCGAATCAGGCCACACCGTCATTCTCGGCTGGTCACCGGCGATTATGACCCTCATATCTGAATTAGTCGAAGCCAATGCCAGTCAGCGTGATGCGTGTATTGTGATCATGGGTGACAAAGATACCGTCGAAATGCAAGAAGCCATCGCCGACAAAATTGACGATTTGCGTACCACGCGGGTGGTGTGTCGCACAGGCAATGCCATCGAAGCCACAGATTTGCAATTGGTCAGCCTGCAGACCGCCAAATCAATTATTGTGGTGCGCCCAGACGGCGAAGACCCCGATTCCCAGGTCATCAAAGTATTGTTGGCCATCACCAAATCACCGACCCGTCGCCCCGAACCCTACCATATCGTCGCCGAAATCTACAACCCCGAAAACTTCGATGTCGCCAAAATGGTTGGTGGCGACGAAGTTGAACTCATCGCTGTTGGTGATTTGGTTGCGCGCATTATGGCCCAAACCTGCCGTCAATCGGGTTTGTCGATTGTCTATACCGAATTACTTGACTTTGGTGGCGACGAAATCTACTTCAAAGCCGAACCAGCCTTGGTTGGGCATACAGTGGCTGACGCCATGAATTCATTCCAGACAGCCACCGTGATGGGGATTCGCACTAGTGCTGGTGCATCGAAACTAAATCCCCCCCTCGATACCGTGATTGGTGCCGACGATCAACTGATTTTTGTGGCAGTCGACGATAGTAACATTCAGTACCACGGTCGTGAAGGTGTTACGGTTGATGAATCGTTGATCAAAACTGGCACGGTGACGGTGGGTGCCCCAGAACATACGCTCATCCTTGGGTGGAATTGGCGTACCCCTGCGGTCATCCGTGAGCTTGATAATTACGTCGCAAGTGGGTCGCACGTTACGGTCGTCTCTGCAGATGTGACCAGTGATGCCGCTGACGTCGCTACTGCCATGACGCTCCAAAACCAAGTCTTGCACTTCATTACCGCTGATACCACCAAACGCAAAGTGCTCGAAGACCTTGGCCTCGCAGACTATCGCCATATCATCGTCATGTCGTATTCTGATGTGCTCGAAATGCAATTGGCGGATGCCCGCACCCTCGTCACCTTGCTTCACTTACGTGATATCGCCGATCGTAGCGGCCTGCGCTTCTCGATTGTCAGCGAAATGCTCGATGTACGTAATCGCAATTTGGCCGAAATCACCCAAGCCGATGACTTCATCGTCAGCGATCGCTTGATTAGCTTGATGATGGCGCAAGTATCGACCAATAAATCCCTCAATGCCGTATTTGCCGATTTGTTCGATGCCGGTGGTGCCGAGGTGTATCTCAAACCCATTAGCGACTATGTCCAAACGGGAGTTGAGCTTGATTTTTATACCGTCATTGAGTCAGCGGTGCGCCGCAACGAAACCGTCATTGGCTATCGGCTAGAGGCAAATAGCAACAACAAAGATCTTCAATACGGCGTCGTTATCAACCCCACCAAAACTGATACCGTTACTTTTGCTCCGAGCGACATGGTAATTGTGTTGGCTGATTCGTAATAATTCCGGCCTCCCCTAGATGGATTGTTCCATCTAGGGGGTTTTTGTGCAAAAAACAGCATTTAATAATTGATTTGCGATATAGTGTAATATTGAAAAGGGCGTGTTGGGTTACAAATAAGGTATAAGCATGTATTATTGGTTGCATCGTGTGCTTGTTGTCATAACGATGTTGTATGTAATAATCCCGACGTGGTCGATCTCTGTGGTGCAAGCTACACCTAAACATAGTGATATCAAAGATTCCGATGCAAATTCACTGATTCGTGTAATTATCGTATTAAAAAATAATCTAGGTGCCAATAGTCAGCACAATGAGTCTGCTGATTTGGCAGACCGGCGCCGGTTCGTGGCTGTGGCACAAGCTGATTTTGTGCGCCGCCAAGGTGCGCTACTCGCGACCATATCGCGCCGATTCCAGCTTGCCCCGATGTTGGTCGCTGATGTGCGGATGGCCGATGTGGCGTTGCTCCAACGTGACCCTGCTGTGGCGCGAGTCCAAATTGACCGACCGCACCCTCCTGCACTCGATCACAGCACCGTGTTGATTGGTTCACGGGCTGTCAATGCTGCCGGTTATGCCGGTGCCGGTACTTCGGTGGCGATTCTCGATACGGGGGTGCGCAAAACACATCCATTTTTGGCGGGACAAGTAATTGCCGAAGCCTGTTTTTCGACCACAAATAGTGGCTACGGTAGTACGTCGTTGTGTCCCAACGGCGTGCCGAGTACCACCGCCGTCAATAGCGCATTGCCCTGTGCGAGCGATATTAGTGGCTGTAATCATGGCACCCATGTGGCGGGGATTGTGGCGGGCAACCGGCTGACAGTTGATGGTCGTGCCGTGTCTGGGGTTGCCCCTGATGCCAAACTGATTGCCGTACAGATTTATTCGCGCTTCCCAGCGACAAGTTTCTATTGTAGTGGGGGCGTTGCGTGTGCGTTGTCGTTTGATTCCGATCAAATCGCCGCACTCGAATGGTTGTACCAACAGCGTGCCACACCCGCATGGGGGACGCTAGCTTCTGTCAATATGAGCCTTGGCGGTGAAAAATCGGCGACTGCGTGTAACGATGACGCTACGGCGATTTATATTGCCCAATTGCGGAGCGTCGGGGTGGCGACAGTAATTGCGAGTGGTAATGAATCTTTGACCAACGGAGTGTCATACCCCGGATGTGTGGCTGCAGCAATTACGGTGGGTGCATCATCAACTGGCAAAAATGGTGCCCAATATAGCGATGTCGTTGCGAGTTTTTCGAATTCACCGGCTGTGGCAAACAACCAAATTGATGATAATGGCGACCGGTTACTTGATTTTTTTGCCCCAGGCCAATCTATCTATTCATCTATTGCTTACCCAGGGACCACCTATGCGACCTACTCGGGTACCTCGATGGCGACTCCCCATGTGGCGGGGACTTGGGCAGTACTCAAAGGAATACTGCCGGATGCCCCAGTCAGTCAAATTCTGCAATTGCTGACGAACAACGGCGTCCCAATTACTGATACGCGTACCGTCAATCCATTGACGTTGCCGCGGATCGCCGTTGACGCAACGGTCAATAACATCTTCGCTGAAGTTACTACCCGTACCGCCACAGCTACGCCCACTAACACCCGCACACAAACGTACACTCGCACACTCACCAACACCC
>DBCF01000091.1 GCA_002292925.1 Roseiflexaceae bacterium UBA965
GTAAAAACAGACAAAAACGGGCGGGGTGACCTGTGTCACCCCGCCCGTTTGCGCTGCCACAAGATTTAGCCGATTTTGACGGCACTACCACCTTTGGCGGCTGATAATTGGATGGCGTCCCACAAGCGGGCCATGCGCAAACCCACTTCGGGTGGGCAAGGGTTGGCGGCGCCTTGACGCACGCCGAGGAATTGCTCCCACACGCCCATCGAGGCGGCTGTTTCGACGGTGGCGGGTGGGGTGTCGCCATCGTATTGCACTTGCAGTTTTTCGCCCCATACGCCGGTATAGAGGATACCTTTGTCACCAAAGACGCGAATGTCGGAGTGGCACGACGGCATGGCTTCACCACAGCCGTGGAGCGATACGAGGACGCCCGACTTGAGGCGGGCAATCACCACGCCGAGGGTTTCGACAGCACGGCCTTGATTGTCGAGGTAGGCCGCCACTTCGGCCACATCTTCGCCAGCCAAATCGACGGTGGTATTGAGCAAATGGGCACCCGTATCAAACAAAAAGCCACCACCGGCGATGGCGGGGATTTGGCGCCAGGTATTGACCGTGTTGACACCCCAGTTTTGCCACACCACGCCACTAATGGTTTTGATTTTGCCAATGTTGCCGTTGCGCAACATATTGACGGCGGTGCGGACGTTGGGTGATAAGCTACCGGGGAAGGCCACGACCAACAATTTGCCGGTGCGATTGCGGGTGGCAATCAGGCTTTCGGCTTCAGCGCCGGTCATTACCATCGGCTTTTCGAGCAACACGTCAATCCCTGCTTCGAGACAGGCCGTGGTTTGATCGTGGTGGTAGGCGTGTGGCGTAATAATAAAGGCGGCATCGATGGCCCCTTTGTGGTCGCTGAGCAGTTTGGCCAAATCGGGCTGGTTGGCGGGCACGGGCAAACCGGCCTCTTCGAACAAGGCGGCGGTATCTTCGTAGGCTTGGGCTGACGGCTCACACACCACGCTGATTTGGGTGGTGTCCTTCATTTTGACCATGTTGCGAATGTGATGGCGAGCCATGCCGCCACAGCCAATCATTACGGTACGTACGGGTGACATCGTTGTCTCTTTCGTGTAAAAACTAGTTCGCTACCATAGTACACCAAAATGTTGCCAATCAGCCTAGCCACGACCCACATACGGCATATTGGTTGCCATAATGGTTTGAAACAAGACATTGCTACTCAACGGCAAACTCGCCATGGCCAGCACCGCTTGGGCGACGTGTGTGACATCCATCAATGGTTCGGCCACGATGGCGCCATGGGCTTGCAAAATCCCTTGGGCCATCCGTTCAGCCATATCAGTGGCGGCATTGCCGATGTCGATTTGCCCCACCGCAATCTGGTAGGGGCGCCCATCGAGGGCTGCAGATTTGGTGAGGCCGGTGACGGCGTGTTTGGTGGCGGTATAGGCAATGGTGTTGGGGCGCGGGGTCTGGGCCGAAATTGAGCCGTTGTTGATGATGCGCCCACCCTGCGGTTGTTGCTGTTTCATCACACGAAACGCTTGTTGCAAACAATAAAACATGCCATTGAGGTTGGTGTTGACGACGGCGTGCCAATCATCTAACGACAGCTCATCGATGGGCACGGCCGGGGCGCCAATCCCCGCATTATTGAACAGCAAATCGAGGTGCCCGTATTGCGCCACGGTGTCATCAAACAAGGCCCGTACGGCTGCAGGATCACTGACATCGCAGGGGAGGATGAGGGTGTCGCTGGGGTTGGCACAGGCGGCTTGGGTCACCTCGAGGGCACTGGCGCGGCGGCCACTGAGGACGACCTGCCAGCCGGCGGCATTGAGGGCGATGGCGGTGGCCCGCCCGATGCCGGCACTGGCGCCGGTGATGATTGCGGTTTTGGTGGTGGTCATGAATTGCTCCTTGGGGGTGATACAAAATCCCCGGCATGCCGTTTGGCCGCCGGGGATGTCGGTACGTACAAGCGGTGATTAGGCCGTTGGTTTGCGCAAAATAAAGAAGTAGTAGGGCGAATCTGCTGGTGCTGGCGCATTGTAGAGTGGGCGCAAAATCGGCTCCCATAACCAATTGATGGTAAAGGGGGCGGCGATAATCCAGCGTCCCAACAACTTGCGGGTAATCAATGAAGGGGCCGCAATGTAGTGGCTCAAATCAAACAACGGCAAGGCATCGTCGCTGAAATAGGGGCGACATGACACCACTTCGAAGCCGGCGTCGTTGAAGCGCTTGCTCCATTCTTCGCGGCTCAAGGTGTTGCGGTGCACCGAGACTTTGTTGAACCAACGGCCATAAATCATGCCGTCGAGCCCGAGAAAGTTGAGAATCTTGGTGCCCAACAATTGTTCGGGGAAGCGGTTCCCCACCACCGACGCAATAAACGATGCGCCGGGTTTGAGCGTGCGGAAGGTCTCTGACAAGGTTTCTTTGAGGGGCAAGACATGCTCGAGCACACAATTGCTAAAGGCTGCTTCAAAGGTGTTGTCGGGGAAGGGCAAGTGTTTGCCATCGGCGACGCTCAAGCCGCGATACACCTTGCGCCCGTAGGCTTCGTGGGTATCGCTTTTGATGGGGTCGATACCGTAGATGGTCTTGCCGGGGAAGGCGATTTCGGCGAAGGTGCCGTCACCACTACCGACGTCGAGGATGGGTTCGGGCATATCGGGGGCGGTTTCGGCGAACAGACGGGCTTCGATCATGCGGATCATGACACGGTGGGGTGGCAACGTCATCAAATGGGGAATCAGGTAATCACGGGTCGGTGTAGGAGTGGTCATCTGCTTATTTCCTTGTGGTAAGTTGATGAAAAAGGGCTTCGTAGGCATCAATGGTTTTGGCGGTACTAAAGCGTGCTTCGACCTCGGCGCGGCTACGCTGGAAGCGCTGCGGGTCGGCAATAATAGTAATCAACGCATCGGCGAGCGCATCACCATCACCGATTGGCACAACCAACCCCATGCCGGTTTGGGTGGGCGGTTGGCGCACACCGGGGAGATTACTGGCAACCGAGGGGGTGCCGAGGAGCATGGCTTCGACTTGTACGAGTCCAAACGATTCAGTGGAATTGAGGCTGGGCACCGTGATGACGTCGCAGGCCTTGAAAAACGTGGCCAATTCGCGTTGATTGAGTGTCCCCAAAAACGTCCAGTTGTGTTTGTATTGGGCAAAGAGTGGCGCCAAGCGTTGGGCGTAGGCTTCTTCGCCCAGTACTTGCTCAAATGGCCCGGCAAACAACACACGGGCGTCGGGGTAGCGTGCGATGATTTTGGGCAAGGCGTCGAGTAATACCTCGACTCCTTTTTCGGCGGCCAAACGCGCCGCCATACCAATCACCGGGCCGGTGAGATTGTAGCGTTGCCGGAATTCAGCCACATCGGCGTCTGTCGTCTCCATTACTTCGACAGGAGGAGGGATAATGGTAACTTTGTCACGGAAACGGGTGAGATAAGGTGAGTGGGTGGCAAAATCTTCGGTATAGGCCACGACACGCGTCGATAAGCGCCCTGCCATGGCGTTTTGGAATTGTACAACCCGATCAACCACCCGATTAAACCAGCCTGGTGGCAATTGCAAATCACAATGATAGGTTAATACCACTGGTTTACCGAGGATGCGGCCGCGGAAGGCCAAGCCTGGGGCGTCGAATTGCGGCAAATGCAAGCTGAGCACGTCATGGCTGAGTGCTAGTTTGGTGGCTTCGATGCCATAGGTGGGCATCAAAACACCTTTGCTGACGCGGGCCGCCACAGGGATGCGAATCACGTTGACGCCATTGAGCACTTCGTGGGTGGGCAGGCTGGAGTCGTATTGTGATGTCAACACGGTGACGTAGTGCCCACGGGCTGCCAAGCCAATGGCAAGACGTTCGGCATAAATGGTGAGACCGCTGGTATAGGGGCGATAGTAGGTAAGTGCGATGAGTACACGCATGACAGTTAGCGTCCTTCGATTTCGCTACGGCTTTCTGAGACCCACTGCCACAAACGCTCGATGCCGGCGGTAATACTGACTTTGGGCGCCCATTGCAACGCGGTTTGGGCCTTGTCAACGTTCAAAATACAAACCCGTTGATCGCCTGGACGCCAATCGGCAAAGCGGGGTGATACTACTGGTGCGCCGTTGAGACGGTCGAGGTGGGGGTGAAATTCGCGCCAAATCGAGATGGTGTTATCTGGGCCACCACCAATATTGAAAATCTCGCCGGCGACATGGTCAATCCGCAAAATAGCACTGCGATAGGCGTCGACGAGGTCGTCGACGTACAGCAAGTCGCGTACTTGTTTGCCGTCGCCATAAATGCTGAGTGGCCGGCCGAATTGGGTGGCGATGATGAAGTGAGCGGCCCAGCCTTGGTCTTCGACGCCAAATTGACGGGGACCATAGATGGCTGATTGGCGAAATACCACGGTGCGCAAATCGTAGATGCGGTGGTAGTCACGCACGTATTGGTCACCGGTGCCTTTGGAGCACCCATAGGGTGAGTGGAAGTCGAGTGGTTGGGCCTCGGTGGCGCCACGAGGCAGGTCACGGTAGCGATAGCGGGTTTCGTCTTCGACCACCACGATGTCTTCCATACCACCATAGACTTTGTTGGTGGAAGAATAGAGCAAAATAGGATTGCGCCCCGATGCGCGGGCTGCTTCGAGGACGTTGAAGGTGCCAAGGGCATTGATGTCGAAATCTTCACGGGGGTTGGCTACTGAGGTAGTCACTGCCACTTGCCCGGCTAAATGAATGATTGCATCGGCATCTGCCAAGGCTTGGGTAGTACCGGCGGCATCGCGGATATCGCCACGGCGTAACACGACACGCTCATCGCCAAACCGCCGAGTGAGCCACGCTAAATTGTGGGTAGCTCCAGGCCGAGATAGATTGTCATAAAGGGTTACACGGTAGCCATCAGAGATGAGGGCTGCCGCAAGATTTGCACCAATGAACCCTGCACCACCCGTAATTACAATGTGCATGCGGCCTCTCGCAATAAAATAGAATCAATAGTCACGAACAACACGGAGATTGTGATAACACAATAAAAGAGCTATCTACAACCATATGTAATCATACCATAGCCTTTCGATGCTTTTCTAGTAGTTGCGTGATGTTGCACCGAAAAAATCCGGCGTATCTGCCGGATAAACCCGTACATGGCTATGCGATGATGCTGTGACAGGAGAATTCTGATTTTTGTTATGAAATATGAATGAAATGTGTATTTTTTGGTGAATTCATCGTGATTTTTTTATGCATACTCAGTATTTTTGTGCGAAAAATATGGGCTATAATAGGTAAATAATCAGTGAGGCATATGATAGTTCGGGATACAAGAGAAAATTCGTTCGACATTGTCATCGCCATGGTGGCTCTGTGCTGTTTTGTTGTGTGAGCAACGCATAAGGATTTCTGATGAATATGTTGCAGTATGTGCGTCGACAAGGTCCACGAGTATTGTTGTTACTAGTAATCGTGTTGATTGGGGCGTATTTTCGCTTGAATGGGTTGTATAGTTGGGACGAGCCGTCGTTTCGCTTGCATCCCGATGAACGGTTTTTGACAGAAGTCGCCACCCAAATCGACTTACCCAACTCGTTTCATCAGTTTATTGATTCGAGCAACACGCCACTCAATCCACGCAACGGAAACTACAAGTTTTTTGTATACGGCATGTTGCCTCATACAATTACGCGTTTTGTGGCAGTGGCGTTGACCTCGCCTGATCGCATGTCGCCACGCTTGACCACCCCCACCAGTTATGGTGATGGATCAAACCCCGAATACAAGCTGGCCAAAGCAATTCCCGAGCGGGTGCGCAAACTCATCAATCCTGATGGGGTCGACTATACCGGTGAAATTCACAAAGTTGGTCGCTCAATATCGGCGTTTTTTGATTTGTTGTCGATATTGTTGATATTTGCGATTGCACGGCGTCTCTATGGCGAAAAAGTCGCCTATCTGGCTGCTCTTATGACTGCTGGTACGGCGTTTTTGATTCAACAGTCACACTTTTTCACTGTTGATGCTACGAGTACCACCTTTATTTTGCTGACGATTTACTATGCGGTACGGATTGTGCAGCGTGGTGCCTGGTATGACTATATTGGTGCGGCGGTGGGTGTAGGCGCTGCAATAGCCTGTCGTATCACATTGGCGACAGTGGCACTCGCCGTATTGGTGGCCGTTGCGACGCGGTTCTATCGCGCATATCGCAACGACAACCGACGGGCCATGATTCGCGAAGTACTCTTGGTGGTGATGTGGGGCATATTGACGCTGTTTGCTGCTCGCACATTGGGTCCCGACATGTTTGCTGGTACGATGCCGGGCAGTGAGGCTCGCCCGATTTTGAGCGACAAATTAGGCGGCATTGGGTTGAGCATCGACAATTTGTTCCAAGGCAAGGGCTATTTTGATATTCGCCCCGACGATCGCTTTTTGCAGAGCATGTCAGACATTAGCCGATTTGCTTCGGGTGAAGTCGATTGGCCACCGACACAGCAATGGGCTGCCCGCCCCCGCTATGTGTTTGCTTTGTCCAATATGGTACTGGCAGGTATGGGCGCTCCCTTGGGGATTGCGGCTTGGCTCGGGTTTATCGTAGCTGGCTGGTATTTGTTGCGCCGGCGCATGATTGCGCATCTCATCCCGTGGACGTGGGTATTGTTTTATTTTGGCTGGCAGGGTGGCTTATTTTTGATGTCGATGCGCTATTACCTGCCGGTATATGGCATGTTGACGATTTTTGCAGCCTGGCTGGTGGTGCATTTGGCGAGTTATCGCCGTGTGCTTTTTGACAAAGTCATGCAGTGGATGTGGCAACCAGGCGACCCCGAGCTCCACCGCCCACGTGCGTTGACGACGGCGCGCGGGATTGCCTTTATGACGGTGGTGCCTGCGTTGATTGTAGTGACTGGGGCATTGGCATGGGGGTTTGCCTTTTCGCGGATGTATACCGAAGAACACACCCGGGTGGCTGCGTCACGTTGGATATACGCCAACATTCCCACTGGCTCGGTGATTAGCTCAGAATCGTGGGATGATGGCTTGCCGTTGGGGCTTGATGGCCGCGGGGCTGACCAATTCCCCGGTGAGGCCTTCCCGGTCTATGCCGAAGACGAGCCAAACAAGTACTTTGGTGATGGCACGCCTGAAAACAAAGGCATGCTCAAACAAATCGATAATGTTGACTACATCATCATGAGTAGCAACCGCGTCTATGACACGGCTGGGCGGTTGGTGATGCGCTATCCGGCGCTGATTAATTATTACAAAGCGCTGTTTGATGGCTCACTCGGGTTTGATTTGGTAGCCGAATACCGCTCATCGCCACGCTTGTTTGGCATCGAATTCCCCACCGCCACATGGGCCGAAGAGGCGTTTAGTGTCTATGACCACCCCCGGGTATTGATTTTCAAAAAAACCGAGCGCTACAACAGTGACAATACCAAAGCCTTGATTTTGCGTGGCGTGGTGTTTGAAGAAGTTTACAAAATGCCCACCATCCGCGCCAGCAAGGCGATGACGGCGTTGCATTTCACTGATTTGCAATGGCCCACGTATCGCAACGCCGCCTCATGGAATGAGCTTTTTAGTACGTTTACTACGACCACTATGCCGTGGTTGTGGTGGTGGTTGGCCATCGAAGTATTGGGATTAGCCGCATTCGTGTTGCTCCGGCGCGCCTTGAGCTGGTTGCCCGATGGTGGCTTTGCCATCGCCAAAACTCTCGGTTTGTTGATTATTGCGTGGGTGATTTGGTTGGCTGGCACCGTGCATGCCTTGAATTATGGGCGGGTCGGGGTATGGGTATTGGCGTTGTTGTGGGTGGCTGCTGCCGGCGTGAGTTGGTGGCGTAACCGTGCGACCTGGCGCCGCTTCTGGGCGCAACGGCGCTGGTTGATTGTGACCACCCAGATCGTCTTTTTGTTGGCCTATCTGGCGTTTGTATTGGTACGGGCCAGCAATCCCGATTTGTGGCACCCGGGTCGTGGTGGCGAAAAGCCAATGGACCTAGCGTTTTTGACGGCAGTGGTGCGCAGTCCATCATTCCCCCCTTATGACCCATGGTTTGCGGGTGGCATGCTCAACTACTACTATTTTGGCTTTGTGATGCTGGGTGTGTTGGTGCACATGACGGGGATTGCTCCGTCGACCGCCTACAATCTGGCAGTACCGACGATTTTTGCATTGACGGCGGTGGGGGCGTGGGGTGTCGCTTTGGCGCTCCAAGGCGGCTTCCGCACGATTTATGCCGGCGCGTGGCGCTGGTGGCTCCAGGCATTGCCCGCAAGTGAGCGTCGCAAGTTGGCTGGGGCCTTGCTGGCAGCCTTGTTTACGGTGGTGGCGGGTAATTGGTCGAATGCAATTTGGATTTTGCCTGGGACCGGCAGTAATCCCCCTGCGTCGTGCGACAAAGGGACGTCATACGCCGCCCAACAAATCTGTGGTGGGCGTGAAGAATGGGCGTTTTGGGATGCAACCCGGGTTGTCTCAATCAAAACCGGTGACGGGGTAATTAACGAATTCCCCTTCTTTACCTTTTTGTTTGCCGACTTGCATGCCCATATGATTGGGTTGCCGTTGTTGGTGGCGGCCTTGGGAGTGATGCTGGCGTTGGTGCGGCGGCGCACACGAGTGCGCCAGCTGTGGCCACGTTGGCGCCAGCGCCTTGTGCCGGTGCTGTTACTAGGCTTGATTAGTGGGGTGTCATATGCCACCAACACGTGGGATTACCCCACGATTGTGGGTATGGCGATTGTGACGTTGTTGTTGGTGGCGTGGCGCGACGAACAACGCCGGCCCAACCTGTTGAATCATTTGATTGGGTTGGGAGTGGCAGTGGCGGTACTGATGATTTCGTCTAGAATCGTCAACTGGCCATTTAGTCAATGGTTTGCCAGTGACTATACTGGCTTTGAAGTATGGACCGGTCCTCGCACGCCCACCGCCCTGTTGATTGAGTTATCGGGGATGTGGATGTATGCGGCAATCAGCGCCGGTACGTTGTTACTGATTCGCTTGCGCTGGTTGGCGGCACCGTATGCGCTGGGGAGCGCAGCAGTGGTGATTGCCGCATTAGCGCTAGGTATATTGCAGGCGGTACCCGCACTATACGTCGAAGCAGGCGCGATTTTGCTGATGATTGGCTTGATTGTGGCCGTGATGACTCGTACGGGGGTATTTGCGCTACCGGCAGTATGGCGGGGCCAATCACGGGTTGTCCAACTCGAACTCCCCGTGTTTGACGAAATCGAGCGCCGGTCCGAGCCACGCTTGCCATCTATTTCACTCGAGACGATTTTTACGATTGTGATGGTCTTGGCCATGTTTGGCATCTCGGCATTGACCGAAGTGCTGGTGGCCAAGGGTGATATTGGACGCATGAACAGCGTCTTTAAATTCGGGATGCAAGTGTGGGTGTTTGGCGCGATTAGTAGTGCCGTGATGTTGGCGTGGGTCTGGCAATTTTTGCGCAAATACCTAGCCACCGTCCAGCTGAGCTGGCAAGTGGTGACGGCGGTGCTGGTAGCGGCGACCTTTGTCTACCCTGCGACGGCGACACCGGCACGTTTGGGCGATCGCTACGACAAAACTATCCCCATGACGCTCAATGGCGAAGCCTATATGAGTTCGCCCAATTCCACTTGGGGCGAAAACGGCACCAATTTTGATTTTAGTGAAGATGTGGCCGGGATTAACTGGATTCGTGATAACGTTCAAGGCGTGCCGATTTTGCTCGAAGCCCACGCCGAAGCCTATCGTTGGGACGCGCGGATCGCCAATTACACCGGCTTGCCGACATTGATTGGCTGGCCGTGGCACGAGACGCAACAACGCAGTGTGACTGATGTGGGTTCAGTACTCGGTGCCCGTCAAGCCGCAGTGCAACGCTGGTATAGCGACACTGATGCAGCCAAAACGTTTGCCGACATCCAAAAATACGGCGTGGAATACGTTTATGTCGGTCGGATGGAAAAAGCCTTGTATGGGGCACAAACGGGCATGGCATTTGCCCAATTAGCGAGTGATGGCAAAATCACCGAAGTATTCCGTGTCGGTGAAACGGTGATTTATCAAGTTCCCGTGGCCGATCATGCGCCGGGCGTCCTCAAAACTGGCACCTTGGCGCGTTTTGCGCCGGCACCGTTGGCGCAACAGTCACTGTTGACTGTCGAGCCAGCCCAGTTACCCGAGGTGACCAGCCCCGGTTGGAACCCGCTCCAAAACACGGTTGTGATTGTGGTGTTGTGCTTGTTGGCGTGGTATCTGATTGCATTGCTGGGGTTATTGCCGGCATTGTGGTTGGGTGATATCCAATGGGTGTGGGCGCGTGTCATCGGTTTGTTGGTGCTCGGCTATGCCTTGTGGTTGCCAGTGAGTGCCCGTTTGATGTATAACTCGACAACGGGGCTCGTCGTGGCTGTGATATTGGTGTTGAAGCTAAGCCTCTGGGCATTGTTCCGGATTGGGATGCGCCATCAATCGAATGATGCCCTCGTGTCTGAGTGGTTTGTGTGGCGTGACGTGATTCCCGCATTGCAACGGGGCTTTCGGCATGTGCTGACCACGTTACGGGTGCAAATCCGCACGATTGCGGTATTTGAGGCGATTTTTACGGGGAGCTTTTTGCTACTCGTAGTTATCCGTATGGTTAATCCCGATTTGTGGCACTCGGCCTGGGGTGGCGAAAAGCCATTTGAGTTTGGCTTGCTCAACGCGGTATTGCGCAGCCCCGTCATGCCCCCCTATTCACCATTCTTTAGTGGTGGTACGGTCAATTATTATTACTACGGCTATGTGCTGTTATCATTGCCGATTCGCTTGATTGGGGTTACGCCGGCCGTCGGCTACAATCTCGTGCTGGCATCGTTGTATGCACTCCTCATGAGTGGGGTTGCCGCGTTGTTGTGGCAAGTGGCACGACGCCGCTGGGCAACCGTGGTGGCTGTGCTGGCGCTGGGGGTGATTGGTAATCCTGCTAGTGCTATCGAAATCGGCTGGTCACGGGGGCTCAAGCAAGTGTTTGAGGTCTACCAAAGCCAAGGTTTGGCTGGGATGAACAGCGCGTTGGGTGATTGGTTCGTTGGTTCAACCCGGGTGATCCCCAACACCATCAACGAATACCCGGCGTGGAGCTTTGTGTTTGGTGATTTGCATGCCCATGTGATTGCCTTGCCGTTTGCGGTCTTTTTGTTGGCGTTGGCTTGGCAGGCATTGACCCAAAAACGCCTCGCAGGCGCATGGTGGGTATTTGCCCCTATGGTGATTGGCACCCTTGCAATTACCAATTCATGGGATGCGCCCACGGCGGTATTGATTTTGTGTGGGGCAATGGTACGGCGGGCATGGACATCACCCCGACCTTGGCTCGCAGTGTGGGCAGTGGTACAAGTTGCCGTGATTGCGGCAGTGGCCTATGTCGGCTATTTGCCGTTCTTCCAGCAATATGTGCCCCAAATCGGCGGAATTGCGCAGGTCACCACCCCGTCGCCATGGGCGCCGTGGTTGGCGATGTGGGGCTTGTTTGTGGTGCCGGCGATTGTGGCTGCAGTGGTAATTGCATGGCAAAAACGTTGGATGCAGATTGTGGTTGCCAGTATATTGTTGTTGCTTGCGCTGGTCGGTCTGACGGTGACGATGTGGGGCGCTTGGGCGACGCCGATTGCGGTGTGGTTGGGTGATCCGCGCATTTGGTTGGTTGCATTTATGTTGTTGATAGTGCCGTTTTTGCTCAACCGCCAATCTGATAACCAATTATGGTTTGGCATGTGGATGATTTTTGTGGCTTGGGCGGTGGCATTGGGCGTTGAAGTCGTCTACATCCGTGATCATATGGGTGATGGCGATTGGTATCGTATGAACACGGTATTTAAGTTTGGGGTGCAGAGTTGGTTGCTCTTGAGTGTGGGTATTGCGACACTCCTCCCCGCCCTATTGGAGCGTTTGCGCCAAATGCATCGCGCCGTGTTGCCCGTCGTGGCTGCGGCCATGATTGTACCGGTGGTGATGGGGGCCAGCTTCACACTGATTGGGGTTCCCAATCGGATGGCGTATCGGATGAATGCCGATCAAGAGCCTACGCTTGATGGTTTGGCATTTATGAAAACAGGTACCTACAATACCGCGGATCGTGATATCCCATTTGTATCTGACTACAATGCCATCCAATGGTTGAATAATCGTGTCAAAGGCTTGCCGGTAATCATGCAATCAAGCATTGAGTTTTATCGAGGCTATGGGGTACGGATTGCTGCCAATACGGGCTTCCCCACCGTGGTCAGCCCACTCCACGAAAGTGAACAACGCAACGGTGATTTGGTCGGTAAGCGTGATGCCGATGTGATTGATTTTTATCGCTCGACCGATATCGCACAAAAGTCTAGACTGTTGTCGCGCTATCGCGTGGGGTATGTGATTGTGGGCCCAATCGAACGGGCTGCCTATGGCAAAGAAGGCACCGATGCGATTGCCAACATTGGCTCACTCCGCGAGGTATACAAGTCGGGTGAGACGAGCATCTATCAAGTGTCACCCAATATTGTGCAGGTACCGCCCCAAGGATCGGTGAATGGTGATGATACGACTCCTTCCGTATCGTTCCCGAGTGAACCACCCCCACCACCTGAGGATCTGAGTGAACTCGAGCAGAAGTTTGAGGCAGACCCATCCAATGTTGATGTGATGATTGCCTTGGTCGATGGCTATCGGCGCCAATCACGCTTTGAAGAAGCAACGAACGTTGTGGCGCGGAATCAAGTAACCCATCCCGGCGATGTGATGATTTTGCACATGTTGGGCGATACCGCCATGGAAGCTCGGTTGTATGATCAAGCGATTAAGGCGTATCGTGATGCGGTGACGGCGAGTGATAATGGGGGCAATGCCAACAAACTGATTAATGGGCTGATTAATGCCAATCTCATCGATGATGCCTTGACAGAGTCTACTGCGGCAATCGCAAAATACACTGATTTCTTTGATTTATATATTACCCGGGCACGGATTGAAGAAATCATCGGTGATTATGATGCTGCCAAAGCCGATTATCAAGCCTATCTCGACAAAGCCCCGGCGGATTCTGGGCTCCGTAATGAAGCCCAAGACGGCTTGAATCGTTTGTCCGAGTAATATTCGCCCAGATGGTGGAGCGTACGCTCCACCATCTGGGCGTCCTACATGCATAAGGAATACATATGCTCAGTGCAGTACTGCTCCATTGGTTAGCCACATGGGTATGTGTGGCGGTAGGGTTGCCGTGGGTCAAGTATTTGTTTGGCAGTATGCCTACCGCCATGGTGGGACTCGCCCGCCCCTTAGGGTTTGTGTTAATTGGGGTTGGGGTCTGGAGTTTTGCCATGCTTGGCTTGGTGCCATTTAATGGTGGTAGTGTGTTGTTTGCGGCGGCGGTGATTGGCTATATCGGATGGCGACGGTCCGGCGGGATCGACCGCGCATGGCTCCGGGCGCATTGGCGGACGTGGGTGCTGAGCGAAATCTTTTTTTTGCTTGCCTTGGCCATGGTGGTCTTTATTCGTAGCCGCAATCCTGATCCATGGGGTACTGAGCGCCCGATGGACTATGCGTTTTTTAATAGTGTGATGCACAGCCCCAGCTTCCCTCCTCTTGACCCATGGATGTCGGGTTTCACGATTAATTATTACTACGCCGGCTATGTATTGGCGGCGATTCCGGCAGTGTTGACTGCCGCAGATCCAGTAGTATCGTACAACTTGGCGTTGGCGACGACGGCGGGTATGAGTGCGGCTGCTGCCGTGAGTATCGTGATTGCGGTAATCAGCCAATGGCGCCCCAATGAGCGCCCGCTGGGGCGTGTCGAAGCACCAGTAATGGCGACATTGGCGTTTGTGGCGTTGTTGCTGGTAGGGAATCTGGGTGGGTTTTTGCAAATCGTGACCGGATTGCCCGAGATTCTTGCACTTGAATCAACGGACATTCGGCATGCGATTAGTAATGGTCTCGGCAGTCGCGAACCAGTCCAATTATCGCAAACGTTCAAAGGCTGGGATTTCGATGGCGCGACGAGTGTACAACCACGTGATACCTGGGCCGATTTCAATTGGTGGAATCCGTCGCGGGCGGTCTGGGATACGATTGCGTCTGACAACGGTGGTACCGAACGACGCTACGCCATCACCGAATTTCCGTTTTTCTCGTTTTGGTTAGGCGACATGCATCCGCATGTGATGGCGTTGCCGTTTGTCTTGTTGCTGATGGCCTTGGCACTCCGGCGTGCACATGGGGATTTGCCCGATCTGTTCTTGCCTGCGTTGTTGCTAGGGTTGTTGTACCCCCTCAATAGCTGGGATTACCCCACCTACATGTTGTTGTATGTGGGTGCGGTGGTCTGGTTTGGTCTGCGCAATATGCAGACCTGGCAAGCTATGGGCAAAGAAATTGCTATCGTCGCCGTGGCGTCGTATGCATGGTACTTGCCATTCCATTTGTCATATCATTCATTAGTTGGTGGGGCTGATCCATTGACGGATGTGCCGTTGATTAGCTCATTGTCGCGCTACTTTGGCCCAGCACCAGCGCGGACCGAGTTCCATGGCCTGTTCATCATGTTTGGCTTGTTCTTGGTACCGATTTTGTTCGCGGTGGCGCGCATGACCCGCACCAAACAAGAGCGCATCATGTTGGCAGTGACCTTGGCAGTCGGGGTACTTGGGGCATTTAGCGGTTTTGTGAGTATCACCGCCATTCCTTTGACGGCTTTGGTGCTGTATCTGATTTTTATGCGCACCGACACTTCCCCCATGGTGGCGATTTGGCTGGGGATGACGGCTATCGCCGCCCTGTTGTGTTTGGCCGTTGATGTGGTCTATGTGCGTGACGTGTTTAGTTCGCGCATGAATACCGTGTTTAAGTTTTATTATCAGGTATGGGTGATTTGGAGCGTTGCTGGAGTACTGGCAGCGTGGTATGTCTGGCAGGTTGGTCAACGCTGGTGGCGCGTTGGCGTGGTAGCGTCCACGATTCCACTATTGCTGGCTGCCTTGGTCTACCCAGCAGCGACGGTTGGCAAGGAATTGATGGTCGATCGTACCGGCACGTTGGCTGGGCGTACGCCCCGAGACAACCCCGACGGTGGTAGTGAATCGATTGCATGGCTGCGTGCCAATGCCCCTGCTGGTGCAGTGATTGTCGAAGGTGTGGGTGGTCAGTACGACATCGAAGGCAAGGGCTTTGGAGGGGTATCGGCCTCGACCGGATTGCCGGCGGTGATGGGCTGGCCCGGCCACGAGGATCAATGGCGTGGTGGTCACCTCGAAGCCAAAAATCAAATTGTTGCTCGTGACCAAGATGTGCGCACCATTTACAGCAGTGGTGATGAGACAGTGGTACGACCATTACTCGAAAAATATCATGTGCGCTACGTGTATGTCGGCCCAACGGAGCGGGACGTCTATGGCGAAGGTGGCTTGGCGTTGTTTGATACAATCGCCACCGTGGCATTCCAACAAGACCAAATCATCATCTACGAAATCAAAAAATAACCCACGCGGTCACCAAAACACCCCTGCACCATACGCTGTGGGCAGGGGTGTTTTGGTGGTTGGTCGATTAGCGATAGCCGCTCGCTTGCATTTCGAATAATTCGGCGTAGCGTTGTTTGTTGGCAAGTAACTGGGCGTGGCTCCCCAGCTCGACGATCGCGCCATCAGACAACACTGCAATCCGGTCAGCCATACGGACGGTACTAAAGCGATGCGAAATCAAAATTGCGGTGCGATCTTGGGTTAATTCTCGGAAGTGCTGGAATATTTCGTGTTCATGTTGGGCATCGAGGGCGGCGGTTGGCTCGTCGAGGATCAAAATCCCGCCGTCGCGCATAAACGCCCGGCTGAGGGCGATTTTTTGCCATTGGCCACCCGACAACTCGCGGCCATCCATAAATTGGCGCCCCAAGGTGGTGTCATAGCCATTGGCAAGCTGGGCGGCGATTTCGGCCGCCCCGCCATCTTCAGCAGCGTGGGTAATACGCTCAATATCGTCCATGCGCTCCACATTCCCAAAGCCAATGTTGTCTTTGAGGGTCATCTGATAACGCACAAAATCTTGAAAGATGACGCCGATGCGTTTGTGGAGTTCGTCTTGGTCAAAATCACGCAAATCGATGCCATCGATGGTGATTTTGCCCTCGGTGGGGTCATAGAGGCGGGTGATTAATTTGACCAGCGTCGTTTTGCCGGCGCCATTGAGCCCCACCAG
>DBCF01000273.1 GCA_002292925.1 Roseiflexaceae bacterium UBA965
CACAAACTACGCATCGTTGAGGATACGCACGCATAATCAACCACAACCAGCAGAGAATATCTATGTTGCCATTACGGCTCGCCCAACTCATCATCACCCTCGCCACCCCCGATCAATATGCGGAGGTGATTGCGTTAGTCCATCGTGCGCGAATTCGCCTCATGCAATTTGGCACCATTACCCTACAATTGCCGCCGACACACCAAATCATGGCGGTGGCGTGGCACGAGTCACAACCGGTGGCCGCGCTCATCGCCAGCAGTAGTAATCCCCAGAGTGCCTGGATTCGCTGTTGCGCCATTGATGGGATTGCTTTTAGCGATCATACAGCCGTCTTGGCACAGCTTGCACATACACTTATCGCCCATGCCCCCGTCGCTACGTTGTATTACAGCGGCGATTTTTATGATCATTGGTTTACTGACATCTTGGTAGGGGTAGGGTTTCAGCCACAAAATACCATCATCGGGTTACAACGCTCGAGCAAGCTCCCGTTGAGTGCAACCTTACAGCCGGCGACGTTGCAGCGCCTTCATCATGCCGATATTGCCACCGTGCAATTAATTGATGCCCACGCATTTGACAACGAATGGCGCAAAAACGACTTTGAAATCCAACAACTGTTTCATCCAGACACAATTGCCTTCCATGCCACAATCGCAGACCGTTCCGTAGGGTATGCGATTGCGGTGCTCCATGACCACGGCAGCCTGCTCCATATCGTACGGATTGCGGTGTTACCGGCGTGGCGCCGCCAAGGCATTGCCCAACAGTTGTTGGCAGCGGTGATTCGCTATGGCCAACAAATCGACGCAGCCCAGATTTCGCTCAATACGCAGCACGATAACCATGCTGCCTTGGCACTTTATCAGCGGGCGGGGTTCCAACAAACGAATGACCGGCATGAAGTAATCGCACATGCCGTACAGGCCAATCATGCCGGCGAATCTATTCGCCCCTATGCGCCCATGCCATGACGCCCGACCGACCATTCCCGTTTTGAAAATTGCGATGAAAAAACAAACTATTTTACACAAAAAACCATACATTTTTTACCGATAATCATAACAATATATGGTATACTAGCGCTATGAGTAGTCACACAAACACACCATCTGCATCACAAATTCATGATACCAGCACAATGCTGCGACGCATTGTGCAACATATTGAGCAAGTCATCATTGGGCAACGAGCAGCCGTCGATTTTGCGGTAATTACCCTAGCTGCGCGCGGACATCTCCTCATCGAAGATGTCCCCGGTACCGGCAAAACAATGTTAGCGCGCACACTTGCCCGCACACTTGGTTGTAGTTTTGCGCGGATTCAACTCACCCCCGATTTATTACCGGCAGACATTACGGGGAGTGCGATTTTTAATCCCCGCGAGTTAAACTTCAGCTTCCATCCTGGGCCGATTCATGCCCAAATTATTTTGGCCGATGAACTCAACCGGGCCACACCGCGCACCCAAAGTGCCTTGCTTGAAGCCATGGAAGAGCGTCAAATCACCGTTGATGGTACGACGCACCCACTACCGTCACCATTTATGGTGATTGCCACCCAAAACCCGGTGGAATACGAGGGCACCTTTACGCTCCCCGAAGCACAATTAGATCGTTTCAGCATGCGTATTCGCTTAGGGTACCCCAGTCACCACGATGAATTAGCGATTTTGCATGCACAACGGCATCAACACCCTATCGAAAGCGTGACCGCCTATACCAATGCCACCGATATCATCGCGCTCCAACATATCGTCCAACACGTGTATGTCGACCCCGCTATTGATGAATACGTGGTGGCCTTGGGAGCACGGACGCGCCAGCACGCTGACATCGCGTTAGGCGCAAGTACCCGCGCACTGCTCACCCTTACCCGTATAGCCCAAGCCCGGGCGCTGCTTGGTGGACGGGGTTATGTATTGCCTGATGATGTGCAAGCCGTGGCAGTACCCGTGCTGGCCCATCGACTCATCCTTTCTCCGGCAGCGCGCATGCGCAACGACACCAGCGAACAACTCGTCCGCGATATCGTCACGCAACTCCCCGTCACCCCAAATCGTAGCGGATGGCGTGGATAATTTGGTATTATTGAGGTAATTACGGTATTGTTGGTTTATTGCATTACATGAGGTAACTAATGTCCTTTATTCCTGATGAATTACTCACCCGTGGCGTTGCCGAAATCATCGTCGAAGCAGAGCTTCGTGCCAAACTTGCCGCCGGGCGCAAGCTCCGTCTCAAACAAGGATTTGACCCGAGTCGCCCAGACATGCATATTGGGCACGCAGTCGGCTTGCGTAAACTCAAAAAATTCCAAGAACTCGGACACACCATCGTATTGATTGTGGGTGACTGGACAGCCCAAATCGGCGACCCCAGCGGCCGCGACATCACTCGCCCCCGCCTCACCGCCGAAAAAGTCCGTGAAAACGCCTTGACCTACATGGAACAATTCTTCCGCGTCATTGACCGCAACAAAACCGAAATTCGCTGGCAGAGTGAATGGTTTGGTGATTTCACCCTCGAAAACGCCCTCGACCTAGCTGGGCGCTTTACGCTGGCGCACATGCTATCGCACGACACCTTCCGCAAGCGCTACGAAGCCGGCGCCCCACTCACCATCCTCGAACTCATGTACCCCATGCTCCAAGGTTACGATTCGGTAGCCGTCAAAGCCGATGTCGAGTTTGGTGGTACCGACCAAAAATTCAACAATTTGGCCGGCCGTGAGCTCCAAGGCCAAATGGGACTTACCCCTCAAGACGTCTTTTTGTTGCCGTTGATCCCTGGTACCGATGGCCGCAAAATGGGTAAATCATTCGACAACACCGTCGATATTTTGCTGTCACCCGAAAACATGTTTGGTAAAATCATGTCAATGGCCGACGATGTCATGCCCCTCTACTTTGAAGTGCTGACCGATGTGCCGCTGACTGACATCGCCGAAATCCGCCATATCATCGCTGGTGGGCGTGAAAACCCGATGGAAATCAAAAAACGCCTTGCCAGCGAAATCGTCGCCCAGTTCCATTCCCCAGCGGCAGCTACCCAAGGACGCGATGCCTTCGAACGCCAGTTCCAACGCCGCGAAGCTCCCAGCGATATGCCCGAATATGCGATTGCAGAGCCGCTTGGCATTATCGACTTGTTGGTGGCAGCTGGGCTCGCGAGTAGCAAAAGCGATGCCCGTCGCTTGATTGATGGTGGTGGTGTCAAACTCGACAACGAACGGATTAGTAGCTTTAATCAGGTGATTAGCCCCACTGCCGTCATCCAAAAGGGTCGCCATTTCGTGCGGATTATTGCCAAAACCGAATAATCCAGGGCCCAGCGTACGCCAAGCCCCACGACACCGTTTCACGGGAATGTCGTGGGGCTTTTCTCATCACCTTGTTATTGAACTATGCTATTGTGTAGGCAATAGTATTTGCATGACGTGGGGAGATGTATGATACGGCGTTTCTTTCTCGTACTGACCCTGATTAGTAGCCTATTACTCATGAGCTGTAGTACCGCATCACCCACCACCACCCTCAACGACCTGCCAGATTTTGTCGCTGATAATGCCACTTTGCGCGATGCAAATGCCCCAACCATTGCCGTCGACCAGATCGCCCCAGACATTAGTTGGACCTATGCAGATGGACGTCGTGAAACACTCATGAGTCTGCAAGGGCAACGCGTGGTGCTCAATTTTTGGGCGACGTGGTGCGAGCCTTGCCGGAGCGAAATGGCGAGTCTCGCAGCAGCCGACGGCCAAGATGTACGCATCATCGGCATCAACAAAGGCCAACAACTCGACGTCATCCCCCCTTTTGCCAAAGAATTAAACGTACAGTTTACCCTCGTCAGTGATCCTGATGGCGATGTCAGTAGCGTCTATGGAGCCCGGAATCTACCGACGAGTGTTTTTATTGATCGCACTGGCAAAATTGTCGCTATCCACATCGGCGTATTATCTGCAGCAGCCCTACAACTACAATTGGAGCGCATCCCATGACCACGTCGTTACGCAGTTGGTATTGGTTAGCCATTGGTGTGTATAGTGGCATTTTGGCGGGGATTTTGTTTTGGCCATCACTGCCACTGCCAAGCTGGCCAAGTAGCCATATCGCATGGAACATGTACGCCAGTGTGCATGGCGTCTGTGCCCAAATGCACAACACCACCATCGCCGGCCAACAGTTGCCATTGTGTGCCCGCAATACCGGCATTTATGGCGCCATGACGCTCAGTATGCTGGTCATGCTCATTGCAGGGCGCCACCGCTATACCCAATATGGCGCCAAGGTATATACGATATTGTTGATGGTACCGATTGTATTCCTCGGCATTGACGGTCTCAATTCATTGAGCGTCGACATCGGTCTCACCCCGTTGTATCAACCGCAAAACTGGTTACGCATGGTAACAGGCTCGTTGGCCGGCATCGCCATTGCCCCATTTTTTATCCCTACCCTCAACCGGGTACTACGCAACAACGGCAGTAACCACGCCATGATTGGACGGTGGTGGGATCTGGCGGGCTTGTGGGCGATTGCACTGGGCTATGCTGCCCTCACCATTGCCGGACCGAGTTGGGTTTATTGGCCGATTGCGATTATATCGTGGGTGGGAATCGTAGGGATTTTGTTGATTTCTAATACATTTGCAGTGGCCGTCGCTGCCGGATATGACCAGCGCAAAATCAGCCACCTGACAGAGCTCGTCAAGCCTTTTTTGGTGGCTACCTTGATTACTGCCATCGAATTAGGCATTATGGCCTGGTTGCGTTTTGGGTTCGAGGCCAGTGGATTTGCTCAATAAACGCTTATTCACGACGGCCGGCACGCTTTTTTCACAAAAAATAATAGTTAAATCATATATGAGCTAGTTGACAAGGCATTGCGGCGTTCACACAAGTCGGCGAGGGTGACGTCGCGGAAGCAACAGCGCACACGGTCACGGGCTTCGTTCCAGGCATCACGCACCACCGCAACTTCGATGATATTCCCCCGTCCCGTGCGATCACGAGCCTCGTCGCTCCCTTCGAGCGCTTCGATGATTTCGAGCACCGTAATCAACGAAGCCGGGCGCGCCAAGCGATGCCCGCCTTGGCGACCACGTAGGCTTTCGATGAGGCCAGCTCGGCGGAGCATCAATAATATTTGGCTAATGAAATGTTCGTCAATGCCTTGGCGCCGGTGGATATCACCAGCTTGCACCGGGCCTTCGCTGCCGTTTAAGGCAATGTCGAGCATTGCACGTAATCCATATTCGACTTGACTAGACATGCGCATCATAACAACAATCTCGCATTCACAACAAACCATTAACCAAAAGACAATCACTTGATGACATTATTCATGTACCATACCATTGTATCATGGAGTATTGTACCGACGTGGTTGACGCCAACAGATTACTCAAAGGAGAATCACAATGCGCATTATGGTTATTGGTGGTGACGGCTACCTCGGCTGGCCCACAGCCCTGCATTTATCACAACGTGGTCACGATGTCGCTATCGTCGATAACTTGATTCGCCGTGGCTATGACCACGAGCTCGGTGCCCATAGCCTGACCCCTATCACCTCGATCCAAGAACGCATCGCCGTGTGGCAACAAGTCAGCAACAAACGGATTGAATTGTTTGTGGGTGACTTGTGTGATTATTCTTTTTTTGAGCCGGTCTTCAAAAGCTTCGCTCCCGATGCCGTGGTGCACTTCGGCGAGCAACGCAGTGCGCCCTACTCGATGATTGATCGCCGCCACGCCATCTATACCCAGACCAACAATGTGGTGGGCACGCTCAATCTGCTGTATGCTATCGCCGAACACAACCTCGATTGTCATTTGGTCAAACTCGGCACCATGGGCGAATACGGCACTCCCAACATCGACATCGAAGAAGGCTTCATCACCATTACCCACAATGGCCGCACCGATACCCTGCCTTACCCCAAACAACCCGGCTCGTTTTATCACCTCAGCAAAGTCCACGACAGTCACAACATGATGTTTGCCTGTCGCGCTTGGGGGATCCGCGCCACTGACCTCAACCAAGGGGTGGTATATGGCCTCGAAACCCCCGAAACCAGCGTTGACCCACGCCTCGTCACCCGCTTTGATTACGATGCCGTATTTGGCACCGCCCTCAATCGCTTTTTGGTGCAAGCAGTCATCGGGATGCCCATGACCGTCTATGGTCAAGGTGGCCAAACCCGCGGCTTCCTCGACATCCGCGATACCTTGGCCTGTGTCGAATTAGCCCTCAATTTCCCGGCAGCTCGGGGCGAATTCCGGGTGTTCAATCAATTTACCGAACAATTCAACGTGCTCCAGCTCGCACACATGGTGCATGACGCCGCCAAAACCCTCGGCATCAATACCACCATCCAACATCTCGAAAACCCCCGCGTCGAAAAAGAAGTCCATTACTACAACGCCGCCCATAGCAAGCTCATTGACCTTGGCTTGCAACCACATCTGCTCAACGATACCTTGCTCAATTCGGTAATGCACATGGTCTATGCCCAACGCCAGCAAGTGCGCAGTGAATTGGTACTGCCGTCGGTCAAATGGCGCAACACCAATTCGCCCGTGATGGCTACACCCACCGCCACCAGCAACGGCACCCACGCCTAAATACACACCACACACGATACCCACGGGAGCGCTTGAGGCTCCTGTGGGTATCTGCTTTTTTGCGCCGAAAAATTATTTCAAAAATATTTGAACTATGTGGATTCCACCAAAAAACCACCCGATGCACGCCATGCGAAGTAGAAAGTATGAAGTATGAAGTATGAAGTATGAAGTATGAAGTAAAGTATGAAGTGCATTCATCGGCGCACATCAATCAAAAAACGCCTCTGCGTCCTCTGTGTGCCCTGTGCGAGCAAACGAAGTAGGTAGTTTGAAGCATGAAGTAACATTATCAGCGCACAT
>DBCF01000238.1:0-6052 GCA_002292925.1 Roseiflexaceae bacterium UBA965
CCCCATTACAAAACCCAGCCGCCGCAACTCCGTTTTTGGTGTAGGTGACGCGGATTCCCGCATAGCCCCCAATCGAGGTCACATCGCTACTGGGGTCACCCCCAATCACTTGTGGAGCACTCACTGCCGGGGTGGGCGTAGCTGCCGGCGCACTGGTGGCCGCTGGCACACTGCCCCAGCCGATAGATTGCACCAATATGATGATGATTGGTATCAGTGATAGTTGTTTCATGTACCCACATTCCGACGTCGCGACACACACCTATTGTCACCGTACCATGGAATGTGGGCTTTTTTCTTGGTATTTTTACCAAGTTTTGGTAGGCAGCACAGGTTATCATTACCGTCTGGCGACATCAACACGTTCGTCGCGCTGGTCAGACCAAATCACCACCCGCTGGGTACTGGCGATACCGTTGATAGTGATCTGCACCGTGTAGACACCAGGTGCTAGCCCCGCAAAAGAATAATTGCCTTGGCTGTCGCTGGTGGTGGTGTAGGTGCGGGCCGTTTCGCCGGTACCGGTGGTGTATTCGACGAGGGCACCTTCGGTATCGGTGGCATATTCATCGTTCCATTGGTTACGTTGCGTGTGCGTACCATTTACATACAGCATCGACAGATAATCCCATGTCGAGTTATACGTACAATCGGGTTTACATCCGTCGCTGGTAGTTTGGAACTGGCTGTAGCCTGACTGGGTATACCCATAGCCAGCCACATTTTCGCGGAATTGCACACCCTGCTCGGGTCCCGTCAGCCACTTCCACGTACCTTCGCTGTCGGCGTCACTCCCCCCTAGCCAACGCCGCGATGCATACCACCCGTTCGTGCCTGGCCAATTTTCATTTGTCACTGATTTGACAAACAACTGATGCACACAACGATTTTCTTCGGGTGAAAGAATCGTTGCCAAGTAGCCATTATTACCACGCCAGGTGCGCGTAGCCGCCATGTCACGTGCTTGTGTCCACGACCAACTACCACTCAGTGATTCATAGTAGTGCCGTTTCCCTTGTGCATCCACCCAATCGCAGCTACGGTTGGGGTTGGCCTGCCACGGCTCACTGATAGGGCTCAACACCCCACGATTCAGTTGCGTACTATCACCGAGTACAATTTTTGACCCCATGCAACGCACTTCGCCGCCACGTCGCAAGATACAAATCGAATCACTCGTGGCACTCACATCGATGGCATCAATGATACCGAGCAATTGCCGTGCGGTCAACGATGCCACAGCAGTCGTTTCGCCGGACACAGGGCTACCCCAGCACCACACCGTACCATCAACCTTGACGCCACAACTCAGGTTCGCCACGCTGATACGCGTCATATTCGTCGCTTGTGGAATGTTAGTTGGGACACTCACATCAGCGCCAGATCCACTGAGCTCCACGCCATAGCCCCAACATTGCACCTGCCCACTACTCAAGACAACACACGTCGCAAATCCTCCTGTGGCAATTTGTTGTACAGTCGTTAATCCTGGAATCTGTTGTGGGATGGATGTACTGGCCCCTTTGCTTATCGTGGTGGCAAGTTGCCACACGTGGTTATACCCCCAACACCCCACCGTCCCCAATGCTTGGCTGACCAAACAGGAATGCGAGTACCCTAAGCCTAACTGACCAACCCCACTACTCACGCCACTCGTCGGGCGCATATTATAGGTGTTATTCCAATAATCTGCTACAAAACATTGCACCGATTGACCAGCCCGAATTACACACATCACCCCTGAATTACCGCGCCCCAACGCCACACCATCATTCACACTAGTTACCCGCAACGGTATTTGACTCTTAATTGCCATCGCCGTGCCGGTCCCATCGACATATCCCCAACACCAGATCGATCCAGTGCGTTGTAACGCACAGGCATAATGTTGCCCCATGTACAAATCAACAGCATCAGTAATCCCGCCAACGATTCCAGCTTCAGTCCAAGTTGGATCGTTGGATAGTTTGTTGTTCGACCCTTGCGCACCCCAACAAGCCACACGCCGATCGGTCAATATCGCACAGCGATAATTTTGACCTGCATAGAGCACAGCAGCGCGTGCCGCATATGGATTCGTCTGCCATGTCACCCGCACATCACTGACAATACTGCGGGCCAGATACTCGCCATTCCCCAGTTGCCCATACTCACCCGAGCCCCAACACTGCGTACCGGTATTGCTCAACCGCACACACGCCGTATCATTTGCTATCGTCAACTGTACCGCCCCACTTACGCCACTCATCTGCGTGGCGCTGGTGCGGCGTGTTGTGGTTGTGCCACTGGCCACCCAGCCCTCCTCACCATGGAAAACATGCCCCCAGCACCATACCGTGCCGTCTGCCTTGAGGATACAGCTCTGCTCTTTGCCGACGGCCAAAGATTGGGCACTCGTCGCCCCTACAATGCTCGTTGGGGTGGTAATAAACGACGTACTGCGTTCACCATTGATGGCGGCCGGGTAGCCCCAACACGCCACTGAATTATCGCTACGAATCACACAGGTATGCTGTGCGCCTGATGCGACATCCTTGATCCCAGTCAGACCAGCAATCTGCACGGGACTGGTTGATTCACTCAACAGCGTACTGGCCAGCTGCCCCACGTCATTACTGCCCCAGCACCACACCGTGCCATCATTTTTCAATCCACAACTAAACCGCTCACCCACACTCACTTGCGTGACGCCGCTCAACCCTGTGACAGTGGCTGGTATTGTTCGGCGCGTATAGGTGCCATCGCCCAGCTGACCATAGGTGTTATCCCCCCAACACTTGACCGTGCCGGTGGCTAGCACTGCACAGTGGTGATACCCACCACCGCTACTTAATGCGACTATATTGGTGAGTCCACTCACTGCTACCGGTGTCCAACGGTCGGTAGTGCTACCGTCACCCACGGCACCATTACTATTTTTGCCAAGGCACGACACGGTGCCGTTAGAAAGCAAGGCACAGCTAGTAAAGAGCCCGTTAGAAATAGCACGCACATCACGCCAACCATCAACCTCGATGGGCACGGCACTTTGCTGATCCCAACGCCAGCTATCGCCCCGCCGCCCCCAGCAAGTGACACGGCCGTCGTCGAGGCGGGCGCACATTTGATTGCCACCGCCGACGATGTCAATGGGTTGGGCGAGGTCGGCGGTCAAGGTGATGGTTTGATTGGCGGCACGCACATCACCGGCGTCGAGTTGATTGTTGGTATTGGTATCGGTGTACGCCACACCGCTAATGGCGTGCGATTCAGGGTAGGTGTATTCGATGATGGATTTGAATAGTCCATTTTGATCAACATCAATCCATTGTCTCAGATTATGGTACCAGTACCGTACACCCATCTCACTTGGGCCATTTGGTTCATTGAGATGCCAATTTTCATAACCAAATTCTCGCCCAGATTGCATACCAATATCAGTACCTTTTTCCCAGGTAAATACACCACCGATAGTAATACGTTTTAAGCCAATCCATGGTCCGTCTCCACTAGCCCCACTACTCCATCCCCCTTGTGCATCCAAAAGCTGAAGTATACATTCATTCTCCGCCGCACTCGTAATCGTCGCCAGATACCCCTGCTGACCACCACGGGTGCGTGCTTCAGCAGCAGCCTTGGCTTGATCCCAAGTGAGCAAATCGTGATTGATTTCGTACTCGTGCACCATGCCACCCTTGTCTACCCAGCGGCAAGCGCTGGCAGGGTGGGGCTCGCTGAGCATGACGCTATTGGGGGTGATGTCTTTGATGCGAGTGATTTCGCTGGCACTCAGAGCGCGGTTGTAGACCATGACGTCGCGGAGCGTGCCTTGCACATAATCGTTGTTCCATGGTGATCGTCCAATTTGAAACACACTCGTCGAGTTCAACGACTGTGGAACCGTATTTGACGCTACTACGATTCCATCAATCATCAACTGACGTTGACCCGTGTTTCGATCATAGGTACATGCATAATGATGCCATGCAGTAATATCAAAGCCCGTTGAGCCAAATAAATACGATACACCATGTGCATAAAAATCACACACCACACCAGTATTGTTTACATAGATTTGTAATGCTTGAAAATTCGCTGCTTGATTCCCTGTTGACACCAACATGTGATTACCACTTTTTATACTTAATGCTGCCCATACTGACACCGTAAACGACTTATCCGCCAAATCTACGGTGGTCTGATGATAATCATTTACCCCATCAAAATACTGTGCTGCCCCCATGATGGTGTTGGATTGTACGGGCAGAGTACTGCCGGTAGTGCGAATGCCATTGAGGGGGTACCACGCCAGCAATCCATCGGTGATGCCTTGGGCGAGGGCTGTACTGGTGGGGGTCATTGTACGTGTATATGTGGGTGTAGGCGTAGCGGTCGCAGTATATGTGGGCGTGGGTGTAGCAGTCGCAGTATATGTGGGCGTATGGATTGCTGTTGCTGTATACGTTGGAGTACGTGTTGCAGTACTTGTCCGGCTATGAGTGGCAGTACTCGTCGGCGTGTCCATCATAGTAGGGATGGCAGTATACGTTGCACTACGGGTACGGGTTGTAGTTATGGTTGCGGTAATGGTGTTTGTCTTAGTTGAAGTAGTAGTGTGCGTAATTGTGACGGAATTAGTCGCTGTGGGGGAGTTTGTCCACGTAACGGAGGGAGCTGGGGTACTCGTAGCTCCTCCACCGAGATTCACACCATTAGCAAGCTGTCCGTCACTATCATTTCCCCAACCGACAATCGTACCATCTGCACGCAACGCCAATGAATGATAGCGGCCTGCTGCCAGCGCAACAACGTCTGAAAGATTATCAGGGACTTCGATCACACTCGCATTATTAAATCCCCATGCAATCACCGTACCATCGTTTTTGAGCGCCAGTGTATGATCATCACCTGCGGCAATAGCAGTAATACCCGCTAAACCACTAGGCATGGGGGATGCGATATCTACATCATATGCACCCCAGAACACCAACGTGCCATTTGTCTTGAGTGCAATTGAATACGAATACCCAGCAGCAATTGCTACTACATTGTTCAATGTCGCAGGCACAGATGATTGACCTTTGGAGTTATTTCCCCATGCCATCACAGTCCCATTGGCGCGTAATGCTAACGAATGATACGCACCAGCATCAATAGCAACTACATTCGTAAGTGTAGCTGGTATAGAGGTTTGACCAGAAGTATTTGCACCCCAAGCAACAACTTTTCCATCTGATTTAAGAGCGAGTGAATGCAATGCCCCGGCCTTTACCGCAACCACTCCATTTAACGTCGCAGGAACTGTCGATTGACCATATACATTATGCCCCCATGCCACGACAGTACCATTTGATTTAAGCGCCAATGAATGCAGCCCACCACCATCAACAGCAACCACATTGTTCAGAGATGCGGGAATAGATACCTGTTCGTCAGCATTATCTCCCCACCCTACAACACTCCCATCTGCAAACACACCTAGGGTATGAAAACCACCAGCAGCCATACGATTTTGTTGTTGTGTCAACGTTGGAATTGGTGATTTTGTTGCCGTTGCCGTCATTGTCACAGTAAATGATCGGGTCGGTGTATTCGTTCGCGTCAGTGTACGCGTTGCACTTGCAGTTGCGGTTGCAGTCTGCGTACGGGTGCGCGTCATCGTCGCTGTTGCAGTCGCAGTGCGCGTATTGGTACGGGTTACGGTGTTGGTGGTTGTACGCGTAGTACTGCGTGTCGCAGTTGCGGTTACAGTTGTAGTCTGCGTGCGGGTGCGGGTCATTGTCACTGTTCTAGTCGCAGTGCGCGTATTGGTACGGGTTGCGGTATTGGTAATCGTCCGCGTCGGGGTATTAGTACGCGTATTGGTACGGGTCAATGTATTCGTGCGGGTGCGCGTCATCGTCGCTGTTACAGTCGCAGTGCGGGTATTTGTGCGTGTTACGGTATTCGTGGTCGTGCGTGTACTACTCTGTGTTGCACTTGCAGTCATCGTTGTCGTCTGCGTGCGAGTACGGGTCATTGTTATTGTTATAGTCATAGAACGACTACTAGTGGCCGTTGCCGTCACAGTGGG
>DBCF01000238.1:6195-11952 GCA_002292925.1 Roseiflexaceae bacterium UBA965
GTGGGGGTGGCCGTTGCCGTCGCGGTGGGGGTGGCCGTTGCCGTCGCGGTGTTGGTAGTCGTTGCCGTCGCGGTGTTGGTAGCCGTTGGTGTGTTGGTAGCCGTTGGTGTGTTGGTGGCCGTTGCAGTCGGTGTGTTGGTAGCCGTTGGGGTAGCAGTGTTGGTGGCCGTTGGGGTAGCGGTGTTGGTAGCCGTCGGGGTGTTCGTAGTCGTTGCCGTCGCAGTGTTGGTAGTCGTTGCAGTCGCGGTGTTGGTAGTCGTCGGCGTGGCAGTGTTGGTGGCCGTCGGCGTGGCGGTCAAAGATACTGCCAAAGAGAATGACTCAGGGATTGCGACAGCATCATCCCCCCAATAGACAAGTCGATTATCACTCGTCAAAATCAATGAATTATTGCTCCCTGCAGAAATCGCTTGTGTAGCAGGGACCGGACGCGGCGCCTCACGCTGTCCGAAACCATTTGCACCCGTAGTAACTAATGTACCATCGTGCAACACTGCCAACAAATGGGTGTCACCAGCAACAATATCGGTAACATCACATAATCCACTGATATATGCACTCGCCATATATTCGGGAGAACCCGCATACTGTACGAGCGGACTATCATAGTCGCCCCAATACACCACTTGGCCATCCGCTTTCAGCGCAAGTGCATACTTTTGAGCACTAACCACTTTGACCACATTAGTTAAGCCATCAGGGACATTCGTTGCATAATCTCCCCAAGCCACCACAGTCCCATCCTGCTTGAGTGCCAGTGAATTATATGGACCAGCATCAATCGCAATCACATTTGCAAGCGATGCAGGAACAGTGTAGGCAGGGTCTGTTGTTCCCCACGAAATAACAGTTCCATTATTTTTCAATGCGAGGGCATGGGAATTACCAGCCGCAATCGCTACTACCCCAGTAAGATTATTTGGCACACTATTAATTGCCGTATTTTCTCCCCAAGTGACAATTGTACCGTCTGATTTAAGTGCGACTGCAAAATCATATCCAGCTGCTACAGATATTACATTGGTAGCATCCTGAGGAACAGCTGTCGATAATCCACTCATTGTCCACTCAACAACGGTGCCGTTACTTTGTATAGCCACTACATGTGAGCCCCGCGTCGCAATACGTTTGTGGTTATTTGATACGGTCAATGCGGGAACAGTCCCGTTGATACCACACATCATTGTATATTTTGGGGATGCAGATGAACCACCCCAATAAAGAATTTGGCCATCAGTCAGCTGGACGGCTACATTTTCACCCGCTGCCGTAATCGCTTTCACCTTTGGCAACCATGATGGGATAATAGATGCAAATCCATTACCCCACGCAAATACACGTCCATCGTTATCTAAAGCCAGTGCAGAATTTGTTCCTGCAGCGATTGCGACAATATTGCGCACCGTATATGGAGGTGCTATCTGCCCTGAAGTATTATTGCCCCAACCAATTACTTGCCCATTCTGCTGTAATGCCAGTGAAAAATCATTACCAGCAGCAATAGCAACAAATGGCAATGTATTCTGTGTTGGTACAAATGTCGGTGTGTTGCCCCACGATACCAATGTACCATTTGCACGTAATGCTACTGCATGATTGTGACCTGCGCTAATCGCCACAATATCATCATTGGTCGCTGGGGGAATTGTTGTTTGTCCTTGATCATTTATCCCCCATGCCACCACGGTGCCATCATTTTTGAGTGCCAGCGAAAAACCGCATCCTGCTTGGATCGCAACCACATTGTTTAGGGTTACGGGAATGGTGATTTCTCCATTCGAATTATCACCCCAACCGACAACTTGTCCATTTGCGGTCAATGCAAGTCCATGTGTACATCCGGCACTTACTGCGACAATATTTTGTAATCCGGCAGGAACTGTCGCTTGTCCATACGTATTATCACCCCAACTAGAAACACTCCCATCTTGTTTGATGACAAACCCAAACATCTCATTTTTACCTACCGCCATCGTCACCGATGTCAATTGCGCATTTATCTGTGGTGTCATAGTTGCAGCATTGGTACGCGTCAGCGTTACCGTACGAGTCAACGATGCGGTACGCGTCGGAGTCTGACTCACTACCGCAGTTGGCACTATTGTCAATGGATCGACGATAGCGACGACACGATTACTCGTTGCAAAAAGCGCTCGGACATAATTTGCCCCATAGGTCGCCTGTTGTAAATAAAGTGGAACTGGTGGTGCTTCACCCCAAGCAACAACTCGACCATCACAACTCAATGCGACGGTGTATTGTGTACCTGCAGCAATATCTTTGGCACAAGTTAGTGATGCTGGTATGGTAATTTGTCCAATATTGTAGCGGTCATCTTCGATTAACTGCTCGCACCCATCATAATAATCAGGATTGCAATTCGAATAATCGGTAGTATTGAATTTACGTGCCATCCACGCGACAACAGTTCCATCAGCTTTGAGTGCAGCATAATGATAGGCACCTGCCACAACCTTTTTTACCTGCATCCCATCAACTGGTGTGGTGATAGTTTGACCGTTATCGTACTGCTGGATAATCCCCGTGCGAGCCGCATTCCACGACCCATTGTCAAATAACACCACGCCACTATCAAATCGTTCTCTACTCGTTATGTTTATATCTTTTAGTGTGACCACATCAACCGGGCGTAATGTATACTCATAGGTAATCGGAATCGACACAGATGCATAGGTCATAGCAAAACTCACTACGGTATCATCTTTAGTAATCCCAAGCAGATAAAATGAATCTGGCGGGCTCCAATAATGAGAAATGTCTATTTTGCGAAATGTGTTATTACAATCTGAACCATAATTGTCGGTGCTACATGCCTGATTTCCCCATACATAACTACGGATTCCGTTATCGAGGGGGGCAAACACTGCCGCATAAGGGGAATCTGTCCATGCCCGCCAGTATTTTCCTAACGGCTGGCGAATCCATCCATAAATATCTTCACTGTATGGACTCGGATTCGCTTCATATTTGCTAATCTTATGAATCTCGCCATTACTAGTCTGCACATATAAATTTCCTACGGCCACCACATCAGTCAACGTCCGAGTCAGCGAAAGGACGGTATCAGCATCACCACCCCAAGCAATAATACGTCCTGATGGATTCGTATTCATCGGCACTGATTCAACGACAACAGCACTACTATCTACATAATTCCCCGCACCATCAGTCACACGTACCCAATAAATCCCACCATCAATAACAACCCGTGTATCAAGAATATTTGACGTATTTCCGATTAATGGAGTACTCGTATCACCGGCAACACCGTTGTACCATTGATACACCAACCCATTCACCGCCGTATTTGCATTTGAGGCAATACCACCGATGGCATACGCATATATACTACCAACACGACTGCCATCTACAATACTACTATTTACAATTGGGTTCACCACCAAGCGCAAATCGGCGGTTTGTTGAGCTGATTTAATCACATAGACACCGTAAGCATTCACCTCAAAATCAACGACATGGGTGCTTATTTGTGTTAAATCTGAATCACATGTAATGACATCATTAATATAGTATCCGTTAAACGGTATTTGCCAACGCCAGAGCGTGCCATCATTTTTTTGGGCATATACGAATCGTTGCCGCGGTAACGTTAAATCAACATATGATGAATTACTACCAACATCTTTCAAATTTTTCTTCGTGTCAACTACAACTACTTTTTGGGCATCACTCATCGCACTTGGAAACGCACAGGGTGTCACTGTTTCTGAATAGATAGGATCACTCCCATCACCAGGGTCAGTCCAATTCGGTGTCACTAATTGTACCGGATTGAGATATTGCATACTCCCATCATTCATCACGAGTACCGCATTATTTTCCGTAGGGAAATACCCAACGTGCACGGGAATAATCCCCGTTGTCGGTGTATAAATCTGGGTATCACGCCACAGTTGTACATACGTAAGTGGATCAAACTCCTTCACTAATTTATGTATACTTCCATCTGTTTCTACTATTGATAATATGCCTTCACTACTTTCATCAAGGGTATCAACATATGTGATGTCGTTGATGAAGCGATTTTGCATGAGTGGGTGTAAGGATGCACAATTTGAGTCATAGCCTTGAAGCCGCATATCTGAAGGTTGCCCATACGGTACACTTGTATCGTTTAGCAGTACCGACTGCCCATTTGCACGAATAGCAATAGCGCAGGTATTTGTATGAACAATCTTGACGGCATCAGTGGGTAAATCAGTACGTCGCAAATACGCATCACGTACACGCCCATCTCCTAATAACAAATAGGCTTGATCGGCAGAATACGGCACAGTAGCTATATTTTTTACTTGGAGTGGGGTGCTACACGTAGTTGGACTCGCTACTGCAAATACTGTCTGTCCAGATGCGAGCGCTGTATCACACAAAATATCGTCACTAGTAACATAGTTCACCCTTGCGTAATCAATACGACTAATTGCAATCACACGTTGCGGGTTACTTATTACACTTGCCGACATTTGATTATTATTAAGGGTCAAGAATTGGCCATCAATCGGATACGACCAATGAAATAAATTATCATATCCAGCACTTTTTTGTGCATTGACATGAGGAATAACAATTAATTCACCCTGTGGTACACTCGATTGCAGGGATTCGGCAGCACGTTGTACATCTACGGCCTGATTTGATGTACCACCTGCAATTTGTGCTGCAGAATACATCCCCGCAAGTGACATTGCATCTACTGCGGAGTTGATATTACGATATAGCGCTGTAGGTATGCGTTGTATGACATCTGCCACATTTGCACCAATAGCTGATTGTGGATGTGCAAATGACACAATAGACATGAAAACAACAAAAACTCCTACCACCCATACATATTTTGAAAATTGCATAATCCCCACGCTTCACACGACACATTTGTCTCTATTCAACCATCATCCCTGTGTATCTTGCTTGTAATTTTTGGCAAAAAAAGGCGGTGACTCATCGTCACCGCCCATTTGCTTGTTATTTTTACCAATCTTTCCGCCATACCCCCAATTCCACAATGAAACACTCTACATTATCAGTTATCCTATAGGTTCACTTGTAGGATTAGTGTTATCTGGTGTTTCTGTTGGCTCTGGTGCAGGCTTACCACACGGACTCACTGCGGCACTCCCAATAGGTACTAGCGTTGGTACTGCAGTCGCAGTACATGTTACAGTCACCGTTTTTGTATATGTACGTGTACGCGTACTCGTGGGCGTTCGTGTATTTGATCGTGTCACGGTATTCGTACGGGTGCGTGTGGCGGTACGTGTGGGGGTATTTGTACGTGTATTTGTCAATGTGCGCGTATTTGATGGCGTAAATGTATTTGTGGTCGTACGCGTTGCCGTGCGTGTGCGGGTATTTGTACGGGTCAACGTATTGGTACGGGTGCGAGTATTTGTGCGGGTCAAGGTATTCGTCCGCGTATTTGATGGAGTCGGCGTATTCGTCGCAGTTCGAGTATTGGTCTGTGTCCGCGTATTCGTCCGTGTTGGCGTACTTGTTGCAATTACCTCGGGATTCACAATGGCAAATGCCCGATTCGCATGTGCCAATGCCCCCATAGACATGACTGCTACGCAGATTCCTGCAACCCAATAATATATTGAAAATTTCATATCTCACTCTTTCACACAGTACAACCCTCATCCTAATTCAACCACCATTTCTCACCATAATCCTTGTAATTTTTGGCGCAAAAAAGCGGTGACTCATCGTCACCGCCCA
>DBCF01000150.1:0-183 GCA_002292925.1 Roseiflexaceae bacterium UBA965
ATACGCCCCCAACCGGCTGCTCGGAAATACGTTGGTGCTAGCCGCCCTCTTTTGTGAAGCACTTTTCACCGTGATTGGGGCAAATATTGCCCAACGCTATCACCCACTCACCGTGATGCGCTGGACATATACGGGGAGTCTCATCATCTGGGTGCCCATCATTGTTTGGCATCTTGCCACCGG
>DBCF01000150.1:322-2388 GCA_002292925.1 Roseiflexaceae bacterium UBA965
CTCTTTATTCAACCCGTTGTCGGATCGCTCATCGGCATCCTCGTGCTCCAAGAAGCAACTAGTCCTGGGCTCTACGTTGGCGCCACCTGCATTTTTGTGGCCCTCGCACTTGCGACAATCCAGCGTACCCCCCAGCCAGAAGGAGTCAGCACATGATTGTTGTCAAAGTGGGGGGAGGAGCCGATATCGATTACGCCGCGCTCTGCGACGATATCGCCGCCCTCGTCAGTCAAGGCCAACAAATTGTATTGGTACACGGTGGCTCGAGCGAGACCAACCGCGTAGCCACTGCACTAGGGACACCACCGCGCTTCGTCACCACCGCGTCGGGACATGTCAGTCGCTATACCGACCAGGCCGCCATGGACGTGTTTATGATGGTCTATGCCGGCAAAATCAACAAACGCATCGTGGAGCTGCTCCAACAACGAGGCATCAACGCCTTTGGCTGTAGCGGGCTGGACGGCCGGATTTTGCAGGCTGAGCGCAAAGCCACCCTGCGGATTGTCGAAAACGGCAAGCAGATGCTGATCCGCGATGACCGCACCGGCACGATTGTGGGGGTCGATACCCGTATGCTGGCAGTAATGGCGGCCAACAACATCTGCCCCGTCATCGCCCCCATCGCCTGTAGCCTGCAAGGCGACGCCTTGAATGTGGATGGTGACCGGGCTGCCGCCCAAATCGCCATCGCCCTCAAAGCCGATAGTTTGTTGCTGCTGTCGAGTGTGCCCGGCCTGCTCAGCGCCTTCCCCGATGAATCTTCGTTGATTCCCCATATTGCCCGAGCTGACATCGAGCGCTACATGGAGGTGGCGCAAGGGCGGATGAAGAAAAAAGTAATGGGCGCCGGTGAAGCACTGGCCGGCGGCGTGGGCCGGGTGATTATGGCCGATGCCCGCATCCAAAACCCTATTTCGCAGGCCCTGAATGGTCAAGGGACGATTATTGCCTAACGGCAGTGGCTACTGATTGTTGTAGTTCGGCGGTCGACAGATTGCAGGCTTGGCCAAAGCCCCCCACAAATCGACCATGATCAATGACGACCTTGAAGAGATTGAAATCACGAAAATCAAACAGCATTGTGGCTGTTGGAAATCGGCGCAGATAAATCGCTTGCAATGAGGCATATTCGGCAGTGTCGCGGGCCACCAGCTGAGCCTGGCCATACACGGTCAATCGCGCCAAGGTTTGCACGTCGGCCACATCGGCACGGTCGGGTTCACACCACAGCAACGCTACTGCCGGATGCACCAACAAATGGCGGGTATGGGCGGCTAGCTGACTCAGGTGGAGCAAGATCGCCTGCCCGTCGGGAGTACCCGTCGCCGCCACCATGCCGGCATGCGGATTACCTTCATGTACGGTGGCCAGCATCGCTTGGCGTTGATGCAACAACGTCACCACCATCGCGGGGATTTCTTGGGACATTTCACACCTCGTATTTGGAATGGGCGCACCAATCGCCCCACAGTGGAGGAAGCAATCATGAGTATATCACCCTTCCAATCCAACGCCGAAATCATCAGCCACGAAGATGTGCGCACTAGCGGTACTTATGGAAAGCGCGGCATTGCCATCGTCCGTGGGCTGGGCGCCACCCTGTGGGATGCCGATGGCAAGCAATATATCGACTGTGTGGGTGGCCAAGGTGCCGCCAATCTGGGACATGCCCACCCCGCCGTGGTGGCCGCCATCCAACACCAAGCCACCCAGCTAATTAGTTGCCCCGAAATATTCCACAACGATCAGCGGGCCGCCTACCTCGACGAACTGGGGGCGGCAATGCCGGCCGGCATGGGGCGGCTCTTTTTGTGCAACTCGGGCACCGAAGCGGTCGAATCGGCACTCAAATTTGCTCGCCTCCACACGGGGCGCACCCAGATTGTGGCCGCCATGCGGGCCTTTCATGGCCGCACCATGGGCGCACTGTCAGCCACCTATGAACCCAAATACCGCGAACCATTTGAACCCCTCATTCCCGGCGTGACCCATGTGCCCTATGACAAAATCGAAGCCTTAGCCGCCGCCGTCAACGACCAAACCGCCGCCGTGATCCTCGAGCC
>DBCF01000150.1:2473-3725 GCA_002292925.1 Roseiflexaceae bacterium UBA965
ATGGTGCGCTGTTGCTGGTCGACGAAGTGCAAACGGGCTTTGGGCGCACCGGTAGTCTATTTGCCGTCAGCCAAGACGGCGTCACGCCGGATGTGCTGATTATGGCCAAATCGATGGCGGGGGGCGTGCCGATGGGGGCTATTGCCATCCACGAATCACTGGGGGGTTTTACCCCGGCTAGCCACGGCTCGACCTTTGGGGGCAATCCGCTGGCCTGTGCCGCCGGGCGCGCCGCCCTCAAAGCCTTGCTTGACGACGATTTGCCAGCCGCCGCCGCCCGCAAAGGGCACTACATCAGGGAATACCTCAATGAGCGCAAGCTCAGCAAGGTGCGTGAAGTGCGCGGGCGGGGATTGTTGATTGGCATCGAACTCAAAGAACGAGTCCAGCCCACGCTGGTGGCCTTAATGGAACGAGGCGTGCTAGCGCTCCCCGCTGGCCCCAATGTGCTCCGTTTGTTGCCGCCATTAGTGATTAGTGATGCCGAAATCAATCAAGCCCTCGCCATCATCTGCGAGGTGCTGGCATGAGCAACGACCGCTACCATGACGATATTGCACTGCTGGCAGACGCCGTCCGCATCCCCAGTGTGTCGACGCATGAGGCTGCCGTGGCACGGTTTTTGGTGGCACAAATGGCACAACGAGGGCTCCGTAGTTATGTCGACAAGGTGGGTAATGCTGTTGGTCATATCGGTGATCGTGGTCCCGAAATCATGTTGTTGGGGCATATTGATACCGTGCCCGGCGACATTCCCGTGACAATCCGCGACGGCAACTTGTATGGGCGAGGCACTGTCGACGCCAAAGGGCCGTTTGTGGCGTTTATCTGCGCCGCAGCCGTCTTGGCGGCTCAAGGCGAGTTACCCTTCCGGTTGACGCTGGTGGGCGCCGTCGAAGAAGAATACGCCACCTCGCGGGGTGCCCATTATGTGGCACACCACCACCATCCAGACGCCTGTATCATCGGCGAACCAAGTGGCTGGGAACGGGTCACGCTGGGCTACAAAGGGCGCGTGTTGCTCGACATCAGTACCACCCAAGGCAGCGCCCACAGTGCCGGCCCCGAACCATCGGCACCCGAGCGTTGCATGGCCGTCTGGCAACGCATTCAGCAGTACTGTGCACAACACAATCAAGATTGTCCGTTGTTGTTTGACCAAATCTTGCCATCGCTCCGCCAGATTAGTTCGGGGAGCGACGGACTGACCGATTGGGCACGGGCCATGGTGGGCATCCGCATCCCCCCGGCG
>DBCF01000202.1:0-2683 GCA_002292925.1 Roseiflexaceae bacterium UBA965
TGCAGCGGGCAATGGCTGCGATTCAATCAGCGCAGTCAAGCCGGTAATTTGCTCGAGCACCCGCACAAATTCAATCAACTCAACAGGATCTGAATTGCCCAAATTAAAGACTTCAAAGGGCAAATCACAAGTCAACGCCGCCAGCACCCCCGCCACGATATCGCTGACATACGTCCAGTCACGATACACCCCTACGCCACCATTAAACAACGTAATCGGGGCACCTTGACGCATCTTGTCAACAAACAAACTGGGGGTCATATCGGGGCGACCACGCGGGCCATACACCGTAAAAAAGCGCAATACCCGCGTGGGCACGCCGTATTGATAGTGGTACGTATACGCCAGCAACTCGGCGGCCCGTTTGGTGGCGGCATAAGGCGACAACGGCCGATCAGCAGTCTGGGATTCTTCCCAAGGAGTGGGTAAGGCCCCATAAACCGACGATGTCGAGGCAATAATCAGGCCTTTGACGGCATGGCGGCGCGCCAAATCAAGCACATGCATGGTCCCCTTGATGTTGACTTCTTCGTAGAGCAAGGGGTGTTGCACCGAGTAGCGTGGGCCCGCCATAGCAGCTAAATGCGCCACATGGGTGGGGTGATAGGTGGCAAAAAGCTGGGTCAAAGCATCGACATCACGAATGTCACCGCTCACCAACGTAAAATTGGGGTTGGTGTGGGCGGTAATCAAGTGCCGCCGTTTGCGATCAGGGGCATAGTAGTCGTTGAAATTATCAAACGCTACCACGTGTTCGCCACGTGCGAGTAACGCTTCAACCACATGGCTACCAATAAAACCAGCCCCACCAGTGACCAGATAGGTCATACTTGTTCCTCCCGCACAGTGGGAGCGAAACGCATCGCGACTCCCGCCAACGCCACCACCGCCGCCGTATGGAGCGGCAAATAATTCACTTGCAGATATTCAAAGCACTCATGCATCGCAACTGATGCCATCGTACCACACGCCGCGATTGCCACCCAACGCGCCACGCCACCCGCATGGGTCGTACGCCATGCCCGCCGCCATTGTACCAACCATAACCAGAGGTAGGCAATCAGCCCGACAATCCCCTGTTCGGCGATGATTTGCACATAGGCGTTGTGGGCGTGCCCGCGCGAAATCAACCAGCCTTGGCGAGCAAATTCAGGGTAGACCCGCGTATAACTCCCTGGCCCAATCCCCAGCAACGGCGCGCTCTGCCACATCGCCACCCCAGCCTTAAACTGGGCAGCCCGTTCGACTGCCGCATATACCGTAGGGCGCTGTTGCGCGTCATCACGCATAATATCTGGCGCACTAAAAATCTGCGTGGCACTGCCGAGGCGAGGACCAAATGGCGCCGGCACGTACTGCCAGCCCCCCGCTAACACGACCACCGCAGTTACCACAATCAGCGCTACACCCCGACGCCACCAGCCCCCCACCAGCCAGAGTATCACCAGCAACCCCGCCAGCGCACCAATCCAGGCCCCCCGTGAAAACGACAAGAGCAACGCCGCCCCAATCACTACCAGCGCCCCTAGCAACGGCCACACCCAGCGACTGCGTCGTTGCCACGCCACGACGGTGAGGCAGAGTACCAATGGCCAAGCGCCGTTGAGATAACCGGCAAATGAATTGGGTTGCCCGATGGTGCCAAAAGCACGGGTAAATGGCGAATTGGCGATCTGGAAGGCCGCTGGACCAATCCCACGTACACTTTGCACCAACGCAAAGATGGCTTCACCCAGTGGCGCCAACACCAATACCCCCACCAACACCGCGACATCTTGCCAGCGCCGCGGCACCACATAGACCAGATACCCAACCAGCAATGCCAGCCCCCAGCGCCGGATTTCGTCGACGCCGTTGCGCCAACCTGCTGGCGCAAAGCCACTCGCGAGACAAAGCGCCACGAGCATCATTACCCGCGCCGGCGTCGTTTCGTCTGCTGGCCAAACCTGCCACCGACGCAACTGCCACGTCAACACGAGGGTCGCCACTAATACCACCGTGGCGAGCTGCGAATGACTATACCCCGCCAGCATCAGATAATCTTGCATCGGCACAGCCACAATGGCATAGATGACACCCCACATGATGAGGGGTGTCTGCCACAGCACACGCGGCCAGGCCGATGCCTTGATCATGCCAATTCCCCCAATTGTTGGAGTTGACTGCGGAACCATGGAATGGTGCGTTGCAACCCTTCTTGGACCGACACTTGTGGCTCCCAGCCGAGAATCGTCCGCGCCCGGGTGATATCGGGTTGGCGCACCTGTGGGTCATCTTGGGTACGCATATCTTTGCGGATAATCCCCGCCGCATTGCCGGTCAATTCATTGATGATTTGGGCAAATTCTTCAATGGTGCGCTCTTGGGGGTTACCGATGTTGACCGGCTCAGCAAAATCACTCTGGAGCAGGCGATAAACCCCTTCGACCAAATCATCGACGTATTGGAATGACCGCGTCTGACTGCCGTCACCATATACCGTCAGCGGCTCGCCCCGCAACGCTTGTTGGATGAAGTTGGGCACCACCCGACCGTCACGTAGACGCATGCGGGGGCCATAGGTGTTAAAAATCCGCACGATGCGGGTTTCGACGCCGTGGGTGCGATGATAGGCCATCGCCATTGCTTCGGCGAAACGTTTGGCTTCGTCATAGACCCCCCGTGGCCCGATGGGATTGACGTG
>DBCF01000202.1:2758-6425 GCA_002292925.1 Roseiflexaceae bacterium UBA965
CGGGCCTTTTTTTCTTTGGCAAGCCCCAATACTTTGTGCGTGCCAAGTGCCCCTACTTTGAGCGTCTGAATCGGCAATTCGAGATAATCAACCGGTGAGGCAGGTGAGGCAAAATGCAACACGGCATCAAGTGGCCCATCGATATAGATGTAGTCGGTCACATCGTGCTTCATAAACCGAAAGCGTTCGTGACCAAACAAATGACCAATATTGTCGGCACTGCCCGTAATCAAGTTGTCCATGGCAATGACGGTGTGCCCCTCGGCCAAAAAGCGTTCGCTCAAATGTGAACCGAGAAACCCCGCACCACCAGTTATTAATACACGCATTACACTCAACCTTTATGTCAAATACAATATTCCGCAGACAACCAGTATGTCCGATGAGATTCCCCGTTTAATAGGCTCCTCGCCCTGACAGCACCGTAGGGATTGTCTGCGCCACAATGCGCAAATCCATCAACAACGACCAATGTTCGACGTAATAAATATCGAGGCGCACCATTTCTTCGAATGTGGTATCGCTCCGCCCCGACACCTGCCACAACCCGGTCAAGCCCGGTTTGGCGGCCAAGCGGCGCAAATGCCACGCTTGATAACGTGCCACTTCGTCAGGGGTGGCTGGACGTGGTCCCACCCAGCTCATTTCGCCCCGGGCGATATTCCACAACTGGGGCAATTCATCGAGGCTGGTACGGCGCAACAATTGGCCTACCCGGGTACGCCGAGGGTCGTTGCGGATTTTGAAAATCGGGCCATCGGCTTCGTTTTGGGTGATGAGTTCAGCTTTGCGGGCCTCGGCGTCTTCGACCATAGTCCGGAACTTATAGACTTTGAAGTGTCGGCCATTGACGCCAACCCGCGTTTGCGCAAAGACAATCGACCCAGGTGAGTCGATTTTGATGGCGATAGCGATAATTGCCGACAACAACAACACAAATGGACTGACTACAATCGTCAACGCCAAATCCAAGGCCCGTTTCATGACCATATTGAAGCCTTGGATCGAGACATCGCGCAAGCCAATCAACGGCAGACCATCAAATTCACCGATATCGACCCGATCAAAACTCAGCTCAAATAAATCGGGAACCATGCGGAAATCGACATTGGACTGCCGACAGGTATCGATGATTTGCGGTAGACGGTGATGCTCAAAAAACGGCAAGGCAATAATCACATGATCAACGGCGTGGTCGTGCAATACATCTGCGAGCCCGCCAATCGTGCCCAAATGATGGAAGTGCAGGGGTTGGGCCGAGTTTTCGTTGCCACTCTCGTCGCGGTCGGCCACATAGCCCACCAAGGTATATCCCAAATGGGGGCGAGCCACCACACCAGCCATCACCGAATGACTGATATCGCTATCACCGATGACGAGATAGCGCTCGCGGTCGAGTCCGCGCGACCAACGCAAGCGGCGTACCAACACGATGACCAACCGCACAATACTCAGCGACACCATCACCAAGACAAAGGCAAAGGCAATCACCAAGCGCGAGTAATAGAGTGGTCGATACGAAAAGACCACGATGACCAACAAGGCCGCCGCAGTCGTCGTACTATTAAAAATAATCCGCAGGTTGGCGGTCCAACCGGCATTAGCAGGCAAGCGATACATACCACGAATGGCAAATTGGACTTGAACAAGTAACAGCAACAACACGCCAATAGGCGCAAAGGCGCTCCACGAGACGTAAAACTCGTTCGGCACCTCGCGCACAAGCGCACCAACCATCCCAGGCCAAACCACAAGATAACGCAATGCATATGCCATGCCCATACTCGCCAAAATGACGATGCTATCGAGGGCAAAAAACAACATCCACGACGCATTTCCACGCGCCACCGGAGGTGATTTGATTGCAGGTGATGGTTGTACCACGCCGGGCTCCTTCATATTAGCCCATCATGCGCCATCCCTATGGCACATAATCCTCTGTCCACACCAGCGAGGCTTTTTCGATATAGACGGTTTGCCCAATCTCAATGCCTTGTTTGATCAACTCAGTACTAATCCCTGTCGCTTCGAGCACCCGTTGCAAGCGCCCGAGTGATTCGGATTGGGCAAAGTTGGTCATCGACACGAGGCGCTCAATCCGGCGCCCGCGCACCCGCCAACCATGAGTCACCGATTCTACCGTAAAGCGATAATCGAGCTCTGTCGATACCGGCCATTCCAAGGTCTCGACCCGCGGTGTGCGGTCGAAATCAAGCGGATTGGCGTCAAGGATTAACGCGGTCTTGCGAATCAATGATTCGACACCGGTCCGTGTCGCCGCTGAAATCTCAAAGACTTCACGCCCTTCGGCCTCAAATCGCGCTTTGTATTCTTCGATGAAAATTTCCGCATCGGGAAGATCACATTTATTCAACACAATTAATTGTGGGCGTTCGGCTAATTCAGGGCGATACAAACGCAATTCTTCATTGATCTTGCAGTAATCTTGCCATGGATCACGGCCATCGACCGCTGCCACGTCGATGACGTGAAGCAATACGCGGGTCCGTTCGACGTGTCGCAAAAAACTATGTCCCAAGCCCACACCACGGTGGGCGCCTTCCACTAACCCGGGAATATCGGCCACGACGAAGGTTTCTTCACCATACGACACCACACCCAAATTGGGTTTCAGGGTCGTAAATGGGTAAGCGGCGATTTTGGGACGGGCGGCACTCATAGAGGCAATCAATGACGATTTACCCGCATTGGGGAAGCCCACCAAACCAACATCGGCCAGGAGCTTCAACTCGAGGTTGATTTCGAGTTTTTGGCCTGGCTCACCAAGCTCGGCGATACGCGGGGCTTGATTGGTGGACGTCGTAAAGTGCAAATTCCCTAAGCCACCTTTGCCACCGCGCGAAGCCAACAAGCGTTGGCCATGCGCCACCAAGTCAACCGTACACGACACACCATCGATGGTGGCGCGCACTTGCGTGCCAGGGGGAACTTTGATGGTTACATCGTGCCCATCGGCACCATGCCGGCGAGCGGTACCGCCGTTGCTACCCGACACCGCTTCGAAGCGGTTCTTTTCACGGAATTGCAACAACGTGTTGATACTTGCATCCGCCAACAAATAGATATGACCGCCGCGGCCACCATCGCCGCCATCAGGGCCACCGTGTGGCACGTACTTCTCGCGACGCATCGTCGCCATTCCATCGCCACCGGTCCCGGCCTGCAGGAAGATGGTTGCTTGATCGTAAAAGTCACCCGACATACCCACCACTTATTTCGATAAAAATGCCAGCGCAGACGGCGCTGGCATAAAAGGCACCGAACAGACGGCCCCGCCGCCATAACAATCAACTTACGACTTGGGTTCTTCCTTGGTTTCGGCCGGCTTGTCGTCTTCTTTGACGGCGGTACGGAAGGATTTAATGCTCCCACCCAACGCCGCGGCAATACCGGTAATCCGACTGGCACCAAACAACAAAATGATAATCACCAAAATTATCAATAACTCAGGTACGCCAAGTTGCATGATATAGCTCCTTCACACTTGACCAAAAATCAACAATCACACGGCTATTATACCCTACCAGGCGTGCATGTCAACGCCGAGCCACCAAACGATAGACTATGAAGATAACCACCACAATAATTATCACCTCAGGGATACCAATTTTCATAAATACTCCACTATACCATGCTAACGCCGTGC
>DBCF01000202.1:6436-8356 GCA_002292925.1 Roseiflexaceae bacterium UBA965
ACCGCTTTATAAACCGCTAACGTCCGCCGGGCGGTTTCTTCCCACGAAAAACGCGCCGCTTGCACTGGCCCACGCGCTGATAAATCTTCACGTAACGCCGCATCACTCAGCACTTGACGCATCGCCAGCGCCCAGCCATCGACGTCGTGCGGATCGACTTGATACCCCGCATCGCCCGTCACTTCAGGCAGACAGCTGGCATTGCTGACAATCACTGGCGTGCCACAGGCCATCGCCTCGAGCGGGGGCATCCCAAAACCTTCGTACAACGATGGGAATACAAACGCAGTGGCGGCCCCGTACCACAAATGTTGCTCGGCCTGCGGAATGTAGCCCACAAAGCGTAATTTATCACCCAGATTCAAGCGCTCTGCTTGCGCCAAAATCGGCTCGTACAACCAACCTTTGCCACCACCAATCAACAACGGTGCGTCGACTTCGTGGGCAATCTGGGCATAGGCATCGAGCAAACGGGGGATATTTTTGCGGGGCTCGAGGGTGCCCAAATAAAACAAATAACGCTCCGGTAAACCGTTGCGCTGCCGGAAGGCTGTCAGCTCAGCCGGCGCCGATGGCCGAAAACGGTCATCACAGGCGTCATACGTCACCGTCACCCGCTCTGCCGGTACCTTGAGGTGCGTCACAATCTCTTGTTTGGCGTATTCTGACACCGTAAACAGATGCGCCGCCCGTTTGGCCGAGACTTCAATCGCCCAGCGGGTATACATCCGGTTAATCCGTCGAAATGTCTGAGGGAATAACATCGCGCTCAAATCATGGATGGTCACCACTGACGGCACCCCTGCCAACAACGGCATCACATTGAGTACTCCGTGATAGACATCAACCCCGTGCGCCGCCAACAACGGCGGGGCGATGAGTTGCTCCCAGGGGATCCGTACTCGTGGGTTAATCGTTGGCAATAGGCTGGGTCGTACCCTAAAGTTGGCCGGCAAGCCGAGTGCTGCGGCATCAACACCCCGGGTGGTATAGACGGTATAGCGGTTGGTGGTATCTATCTTGCCGAGATGCTCAAGCAATGATTCGACATAGTGTGATACCCCTGCCCGTCGGAAGTTTGCGGTGTGCGCCAATAAATGCGCATTGATTGCCACATGCATCGTTTTTGCCCCTATGGTAGCGTGGTTGGCAATGGTTGGAATTGCGCAATTGGGCCAATTGTTTGATACGGCCAATAGACCACCCAAGCCTGGCCAATCACCCGATCAAACGGCAAGCCACCCCATTCACGTGAGTCGCTACTGTTTTCACGATTATCTCCCAACACAAACAAGCTATTGGGGGCCACGGTTACCGGACGTGTGGCACATTCATCACCTTGGTGGCAATAGGTCGGCGCACCCTGCAAATAGGGCTCTACCAATTGTTGCCCATTGACAAACACCATGGCATCGCGGAATTCGATGGTATCGCCAGGCAAACCAATGACACGCTTGATATAGTCTTTGCTGGGGTCATTGGGGTATTCAAATACCACCACTTCCCCATAGGTAGGCATCCCAATCGGGTATACGACATTGGGTGGCAAATCTTGACCGAGTGCCCGTTGCGGGGCATTCAAATCAAAGTGCATATTGGCGAGTTTGTTCACCAAAATAAACTGCCCCGAATGCAGATTGGGCTCCATGCTTTGGCCTTCGATGAGAAAGTTTTGCACCACTCCCCGCACCAAAAAAAACAAAATCACTACAAAGATAACCATCTCTGCGAGTTCACGAATATACCGGAGCTCACTCACCGGCTTGGTCGGCAGACTGGCTGTCTGCGTGGTGCTTAATTCCAACATTTGGCGATCGGCGTCGCGCTGTTCCCATGGTTGCATAGCTATCTATCCCTTGTGCACGATACTTTTTCTATCATAGCACGATTCATCGCCGAAATCTGTCAGATTATCGTTTG
>DBCF01000142.1 GCA_002292925.1 Roseiflexaceae bacterium UBA965
GTAAAAAATAGTTCAAACAAATTTGAAATATTAATGATAGGCAAAAAAGGCACATATGTGGGGGCGCCAGGGACGTGCCGGTAGTCGAGGCATGTCACACGGTGCGGGGGGTATGTGAATAATTATGGGTAAAAAATAGTTCAAACAAATTTGAAATATCAGTGATGGGCAAAAAAATGCATAGAGGGAGGGATCGGATGGAGCCTTGGCGTGGTTGATTGCAGGCGTTCATCGTGTGGCAACCCAAGGAGATTTCACGACCGTGGTCTTGGAATGACGTTGAGGGGCTACGTGCACTGTGCGAGACAATCACAAAGCTGTCAGGTTTATTTTTGCCACGCCCGACTTCATACTTCATACTTCATACTTCATACTTCATACTTCATACTTCTCTTCGCCCTCTGCGTGCGCTGTGCGAGACAATGAAGAAAATGTCAGGACTATTTTTGACAAACGGGGAGTGCAAGCGTATGCTCATTGCGGATGGACGTAGTGAAGTAGGGATCAGTTATGGGGACAAATCTGGCCAAAGTAGCGGCACGTGCGGGGGTTTCATTAGCGACCGCCTCACGGGTACTCAATGGGGGTGCGCGGGTCGTGACCGCATCGTTGCGGGCGCGGGTGCTGGCAGCAGCCGAGGAATTGCAATACGTGCCCAATGCCCAAGCCCAAGCCCTCGCTCGCTCGAGTAACGCTATTGTGGGGGTGCTGGTGCATGATATGAGCGACCCCTATTTTTCAGAAATATTACGTGGAATCCAGCGTGTGGCCACCAACGATAATCGTTTGGTGATTACCAGCAACAGCTATCGCGACCCCGAGCGTGAACTCGAATATGTGCGTTTGTTACACGCCCACCGCGTCGACGCCTTGATTTTGGCAGGCAGTGGCCTCGATACGCCAGAATACAGCCAACAAATGGCGCACCATATCGCAGTATTTACCAATACCGGTGGCCGGGTCGTACTGATTGGCCGCCACCAAATCCCTGGCGACACCGTGCTCCCCGACAATTTTGGGGGTGCCTATCAGCTAGCGACCTATTTTGCCCAACTCGGCCATCGCCGGATTGGCGTAATAGCTGGTCCCCCATTACTCACCACCACCCATGACCGCCTCGAAGGCTTCCGCAGTGGTCTCGCGGCTGCCGGGATTGTATTACACGACCGAGACGTGGTTACCGGCGATTTTTCGCGGGATAGTGGTGTGGTCGCCACCCACCAACTATTGACTCAAGCGCCCGACATCACCGCTATTTTTGCGCATAACGACGTGATGGCAGTAGGAGCATTGGTTGCGCTGCGCCAGCGTGGTATCAGCGTGCCCTTGCAAATGACCGTAGCCGGGTTCGATGACATCCCCTTGGCAGAGGATGTCACCCCGGCCTTGACCACGGTGCGGGTGCCCATGGTGGAATTGGGGGTGCAGGCGATGACGATGGCTTTGAGCCCTGCCACCGACGGCGTGCGTAGTGTTACCTGTGCCACCGAACTCGTCATCCGTGACAGTAGTGGTACCGCGGCGCCCCGCACCTAAGCCATCACATCCCAGCGCTCGGTATCGACGGCGTAGTGCAATGGTTGGTTCGTCAAAAAGCGGGTTATTTCGTCGACCACAATCTGGCTTTGGCGTAGTCGGGCATCGCGGGTCACCGCAGCCATATGCGGTAGTACCACACAGTTTTCTAATTGAAAAAACGGCGAATCGACAGGCAAGGGCTCGTGCGGCTCAGTCACATCAATCAAGGCATTGATGCGCCCGGTCTGTAATTCGCTGAGCAGGGCATCACTGTCAATCAAACGTGCACGGGCGGTGTTGACAAACAGCGCCCCATCCTGCATGGCTGCAAACTGGGCCGCCCCCAGCATCCCGATGGTCTGCTCGGTCACCGGCGCATGCAACGACACAATGTGACTCTGGCGGAGTAAGGTGTCGAGGTCGGTCAACGTTGCATTGTGGGCACTGGCAATGGCCGGCGTGGCATAGGGATCGGCGAGGAGTATCGTTACTCCAAACGGCTGCAACAGCTGCATCACCCGCCGCCCAATGGCACTCGCGCCGATAATGCCGACGGTACTCCCTTTGAGTTCGCGTTGGCTGGTAATCGCCAACAGCGGCTGGCCGTGGCGGTAGCGATTGGCGGCGGCAAAGGCATTGCGCCGTGCCATGATGATGGCCCCCACCGTGAATTCAGCCACCGATTCCGCCAGTGAATCATTGGCCCGACTGACCTGCAACCCGCGTGTGATACTGTCGACGGGCACGAGTTGTTTGACGGTACCGGCGCTGTGCATTACCAAGCGCAACGGTGAATTATCAAGCGTCCAGCTGTTGAGTTGATCGAGAAACGGTACACCCCAGCCCGTAATCAGCACCTGGGCGCTGGCACAGGCAGCGGTGAGCGCCTGCTGGCTGGCATTGCCGGCACCCTCCCAGATTTGTACATCGGCGAGTGCCTCGAGCTGCGGCAAGTAGCTAGCGAATTCGAGTTCGTGCAGTACGCCCTGCGATAGGGCGACATAAATGAGTGGTTTTGACATACTTGACCTTTATTTGTTGAAAAAAGCGTGGGCCGCAAACGTGAATTGGCAAATCAAACCCCGTGCATCATGACGATGCACGGGGTTTTGGCTATTGACTAGCGGTCGAGTGAACCCCAGACTTCGATTTTTTTGCGGACACGCATGATGACTTCATCGGTAAATTCACTCGTGCTGGCGTGCCCTTGCAAATCGGCCGTGCAAATTTTGTCGTAGACCGCCTCAAACACCGATTCTTGGATGGCACGGCCGGCCAACACCCCTTCGGGTCCACAATAGCTGAGCAACGATGCACCCGCCAAAATCATGGCCATCGGGTTGGCGACATTTTTGCCAAACAAATTGGGCGCAGTGCCGTGGGGGGCTTCGGCCATCACCACCCGGGGCTTCCACTCTTCGTCGAAGCCAATCAACAACGACTCACTACCCGCAATAGACCCAAACATCTGCAGTACCATGTCGCTTAGGCAGTCGCCGTCACGGTTGAGCGCCGGAATGACCATGGCGTCGCCATGCCCTGCGAGGAGTAACGCATAGGTAGCGTCAATCAGCTGTGGTTCGTATTTAATGTTGGGGTGGCGCTTGGCGGCGGCATCCATTTCTTCTTTGAGCATGCCTTCATAGACGGGGCTGACGGTGTACTTGGGGCCACCAAACACCTTGGCGCCGATTTTTTCGGCATATTTAAAGGCATATTCGGCCACACTTTTGCAGTGACCACGGGTAATCATCTCGGTGCGGTAGGCGACTTCGTTGTCGCCTTCGCCTTCGCGCCATTCTTTGGCGCCGTAGGCATCACCGACGGCCATGCGGATGACGGCGATGGGCGAATACGCGCCGGCTACGGTGCGCACCCCGGGGATGCGCCGGCCGGTGCGCACAATCACGGTGCCGTCGACTTTTTCACGCAAAATAGCGTTGGGACTCCCCACATCCCCTTTGATCTCGGGGGTGATGGTGGCTGCTTTGAGCCCGAGTCCTGACTTGAGCATTGCTTCGGCGGCTTGGTTGACCACGGCGTTGTTGGTGGCACGGCGATTGGCGAGGCTTAAATCGAAGCGTACCAAGTCGACTTTGACACCCGTTACGGCCGGGTCAATCACCCGTAAACCCTCTTCGAGCAGCTCTTGGCCAGTCTGATCACCTTCGAGGACAATAATTGTACGCGTCATTAGTCATGCTCCTTGTACGGCATTGCGCTTGTGCCAAGAATAACACGGATTTGTTAAATCTTAACAGGTGCCTAGCCGTAGGTGGGGTGTTGCGGCCAACCCGCTGGCGAATCTTCGAAATCTTGTTGGCGACCATACGGGGTGATGTCGAGGAAGGCATCGAAACTCGTCAACCCTTCGACACCCCGTTGTTGGGTCGTATAGGTGTGATAGACCTGCCCGTCGAGTTGGAAGAAAACACTCATTCCCTGCCCTTCGCCCCCATCGGGCGTTGACATCGCAAAGTCGTAATTAAACGTATTGCCAAACGCCGAATACATCGGGAAGCGAATGCCCGCCTTTGCTTTGTGATCGAGGATTTTCGCAATCGGGGCATGGGCCACAATCGCAAAGGTGGTGTCGCGTTTGGCGAGGGGTGACAAATCACACAGCTCGTTCATGTAGCCGGTACACACCGGGCAACCGACCTCCCACTCGGGCCCAAACATGAAGTGATAGATGATGAGTTGGCGTTGGCCGGCAAACAAATCAACAAAGCGTACTTCGCCTTTGTCACTGTCAAACAGATAATTTTCGACGGGCACCATCGGCAAGCGCCGGCGGGCGGCATTGACGCGGTCGCGCTGGCGCGTCAGCTCTTTTTCGGCCAGCAATAATTCTTGGCGGGCCTGTTCCCATGCGTCACGAGTGGCGATGGGGGGATGGGCGATTTCACTCATAGTAAACCTCTAATTGTTTTCACGCCGACCAACCTGCCAGCTTTGGTCACGGATTGGCGCCAAAATAGCCTGGACGCGGTCTACGATCGCGTTGTCGAGTGGTGATTCGAGCGCAATCACGTTTTTTTCGAGTTGCGCCACACTCATCGTACTCGTTAGCGTGCTGGCCACACCGGCTTGCGCCACGGCGTATTGGATGGCTAATTCGGTGATATCGATCCCTTGCGCCCCACAAAACGCCACCGCTTCCGCACACACTGCCTTGATTTGCGGCGTCGCCGGGTGCCAGTCAGGCGGGCCTTGAGGGGTAAACAACCCCATCCCCAACGGCGCCGCATTGACTACGCCGATCTGGTGGGTGTCAAACAGCGGTAACAAGTTACGCAACCGGGTGTTGCTCAGCATCATGTGCCCATACGAAATCACCGCATCGATGCTGGTTGCCTCAAATACTTTGGGATATATGGCCAATGGATAGCCACTCACCCCCACGAAGCCGATTTTGCCTTGGGCTTGTAGGATGCGCAGTGCCGGAATGGTGTGGGTGACCACATAATCGATGTCGACGTATTCGATGTCGTGACAATAGACCACATCGATATAGGTGACTCCGAGGCGTTGCATACTCTGCTCGAGCTCGTGCACAACCCGGGTCGGCGAAAAATCCGTTCCGGCATCGCCGTATTGGCCGACCTTGGTCGACAACACGTAGCGGTCACGGGGGATACCACCCAACGCCGCCCCCAGCACCGTTTCGGCGCGAGTCGAGCCATAGGCCGGCGCCACATCAAAGTAATTGACCCCCAGTGCCAAGGCGCGGTGCACAATGTTGATGCTCTCTTGGTGCGCCATTGGGCCAAATACGCCCCCAAAGGATGATGCACCCAGCCCCAATGCCGACACGCGCAGACCGGTGTTGCCAAGGATGTTGTAGCGCATGGTGATTAATCCCCCTGTCGAGATATACCTCATCCCTGTTGTCAGCGCAATGCATGGCAACAGGGATGACCGTAAAAGAATTATCCCAACAAGGCGTCTTTGGCCATCACACCCCGGCTCACCAAATCGCGGTAGCGCACAATAGTGTCTTTGACCGCTTGGTCGAGGGGCGTGTAGGGCAATTTGCCAATCAAGGTTTCGAGTTGGTTGTTTTCGTATTCGTCGGGGAAGGGCAGCGTATCGCTGGTGCAGGTGATTTTGCCTGCCACACTGGGTGCCACCGCCTCGATGGCCGCAATGATGTCGGGCACGCTGGCCAAACTACCACGGATATTGAACATGTCGGCGCCGGCAAACGGCACGCGGGCACAGGCAATAAAGGTGTTGGCGACGTCATCGGCGTAGTGGTAGTCTGCCCGCCCGCCAAAGGGGATGTGGTAGGGCTGGTCGACTGCCGCCGCAAACATCGCTTTGGTGGGGGTCGAGGTCATCCCTTGGTCGCGCCCGGTGCCATAGACGATATACGGCCGCAAGGCAATGCTAGGGAACTTTTGTTCGTGCCAATAGACCCGTGCCGTGCCTTCGTTGGCTTGCTTGTAGACGCCATACAGCGTGGTGGGATGCCCCACCAGCCCGTGGCTGATTTCGCCACTATTGCCGTCGGCGGCGTCATAGACGGCCACAGACGAGGCATAGACTACTTTGTTGATGCGATCTTTGCGTTTGTTGGCCGCCTCAAACATGTTGACGGTACCGACTACATTGACGCTCGCTCCGAGTGATGGATTGGCGCGACAAAACGGCACTTGCAAGGCCGCCAAGTGGATGATGTGGGTGATGTCGTGGTCGTCGAGCGTTTTTTCGACGGTAGCCAAATTGGTGACGTCGCCATTCACAAAGGTGATTTTGGCCAAATCACTGTCGCTCATCAATTGCTTGAGGCGCTTGGGGTCACCACCGATATCGAGGATGACCGGGGGCATCCCTTGATTGACCAAATTGCGGGCCACCCATGAGCCGATACAGCCAAGGGCACCGGTCAGTAAAAATCGATCAGCCATCACAACCTCCTTGTTATGAAAAAAACGTATGGGGCGTCGGGGACTAGGCTTCCAAGATGGTTTCGGCAGCCCGTTTGCCGATTTCGACGGCGAAATTAGTGCCACGATCCCACGGGTAGACATGGCTCATACTAGCCCAATACAACCCGGCCAGCGGTGTTTTGATGGTCGGAATATTGGCGCTGTGGTTGACGGGGGCCACCGGCTGGGCATAACGCTCACGGTGCACCCAGGCATCGCGAATCCAGCTGGCGTCAAAGGCTGGATTGATGCAGGTCAGCGCCGGGATAAAGCGTTGCAAGATAGCCGCTTTGTCCATGGTCATGTATTCGTGGTCTACCGGCACATAATCGCCACAATAAATCAGATGATCGCCGTTGTAGTGCGATGCATCCACAAAGTGGGTGTGCTCGACAATGGCTAGCATCGGGTATTCTGGTTTGGGCGTATTAATCCAATAATCGCCGCTGGTGAGGGGTTGTTTGAGTGCAATGGTAATCACCATTGCCCCCAGTGAATTGAGCGACGTCAGGCTCGATGTATAGGCGGCAGGCAGATTGGGCACGATGCGTTTGAGCATATCGGGGCCACTGGTGACCAGCACCTTGTCGCTGGTAATGACTTCGCCATTGGCGGCGGTGGCAAACCAGTGATTACCGTCGTAGTTGAGTGATGACAAGGGGCGACTAAAGTGAAACTTGACCCCTTTGGCCACTAGGGCCTTGACCAAATCATCGGCCAGCGCTTGGAATCCCCCTTGGTAATAGCCCAACTTAAAGGTGCGGGCCTTGAAGCGCGACCACAACCAGGCCATGTTGACTTTTTCGGCATAGGGGCCAAACTTGCCTTTGAGCAATGGTTCAATGATGGCGCGGTAGGCCTTGTCACCCATTACCCGTTGACTCCACGCCATAGCCGTTTCGCGTTCGAGTGGGCGCCAATCACGCACCGCATACTTGAGCCAGGCAATACTAAAGCCAAAGCGGACGCGATCGATAAAGGGCATCAGCGGGAGTTGCAGTACTTTGACCGGGCTATCGAGGGCCCAGGTGCGGTCGCGCCACCACTGTACGGTGCGTGGCGATTTAAAAAATAATTTGTGGCCGGTGCCGATTTGATTGAGCAAATCACGGATGTCGTGGTCGGTTTCAAACACATGATGATAAAAACGTTCCAGCGGCCAATCCCAGGCCTCGCTGCCCTTGAACCCCGACGCCAGCCCACCCGCTTGGGGAGCGGCTTCGCAGATGGTGACTTGGTGACCGGCGTTTTGGAGATGATAGGCGGCGGTCAAGCCGGCATAGCCCGCACCCACAATCAACACGTGCATGGTTATTCTCCTTGACGAGCGTCAACAGCCCGCCCAAAATCATCCCAACTCATTTGTTCGCGGAGCATATACCAGGCACCCAGCAGCGTAATCGGCAACCACAAGGCCACATGCAACACGAGGGTATAGCCGGTGGCAATCGCTTGGCCGATGCCATAGCGTTGCAACACCAAAATCCCCGGCACATCGAAGGTGCCGGCGTAGCCTGGGGTCGATGGCAAGGTGGTGGCCAGATTGACGACAGCCGTCATCAACATCAGCACGGTGAAATCGACGTGGAACGGGAAGCCTTGCATAATCACCCAATACTTGCCCGTTTCGGTCAACCAAATCAAGGCAGACGACGCAAAAATAACCAACATTTCGCGCGGGCTTTTGAGTGATTGCAGGCCACTGACAAATTTGGTGACGATGTCGCTACCGATGCTGGCAAAGCGGGCCGGCAAAAAGCGCGTAGCCACCCATTGCCATACCCGCAAAAACTGGGCTGGGCGCGAGGCCAACACCAAAAAGAAGAGCAATGCCACGCCAAACACCACACTAAATACCGTCACTATTTGGGTGTAGACGGCAGGCAACGGGGCAAATGGCAACGTGACAAAGACAAACAGCAACATGATGAGGCCGTCAAACAAGCGCTCGAGCACCACGGTGGCGAGCGAGGCGCTCATCGATATCCCTTCGCGACGGCGCAACACATACGAGCGCAACACCTCGCCGGCCCGGGCGGGGTAAACGTTGTTACCCATATAGCCGATGACCACCACCGGCCACAAACGCCGCATCGAGACGGCGGCGATGGGGCGCAACATGGCCTGCCAGCGCCAAGTGCGGATGACCACGGCGATGGTATAAACAGCCACCGCAGGGATAATCCACCAGTAGTTGACTGACTGTACCACCGTCCAGAAATCAGCGAAATTTAACCCTTGGAAGGCAATATACAGACAAACGGCACTTATAATCAGCCCAATCCACAATCGTAGCTTTTTCACGCGTTCCTCACACAATAGGTCATTTGATGTATGCTACAGCCATCTTAAACGTCAAAGCAGGCAGTGTCAACGCAACCGCACCCTCATACTCCACCCCAGCGTCATTCCATGCAGGGTGCGTGCACCCGTCGCGTGGAATCTCCGTGCGGGGCGCCAATGACGTATGCTACGGCACATCAGTATTCATCGTTGTGGCATCATTCCATGGGGCCATGCACATATCTCCTCGCCGTAGCAATCGCCCGGGTGATATCTCTGCGCCCGCTGCGTGCGCTGTGCGAGATAACGACAATCCTCTCACACGGCCGCGATCGGTCGGATGCGCCGACTAACCAAGACGGCACCAACCGATACAACAGCCGCGACCACGTAGAGCATACTGATACCGTAAAATTGCAATACCGCCGCGAGTACCCACGATCCGATGCCAATCCCCAAATCAAATGCCAAATAAAATGCTGCGGTGGCCCGACCCCGTTCGGGGACACGGTCAACGTGGATGGCGATGAGGGCTGGGTGCGACAAACCGCCGCCACTGGCAATACAGGCCGCAGCCAGTATCATCATCCACAGGCTATCAGCGCGGGCAAAGAGGAGCATCCCTACGGCAGTTAGCCCGGCCGCGGGGATGAGCACACTGCGCCGGTCCCCGCCATCGATGAACTTGCCACTCAAGAGCCGCGTTGCAATGATGGCGATGCCGTAGCCAACGTAGATGGGACCGATGAGGGTGATGCCCCGCCGTTCGGCGAGCAGTGGTAGATATTGGAAGTAGGCGCCGAAACCCACCCCAAAGCAAAACGTCGTGAGCATGGCCGGCCAGATGACCCGTGGGTATGTGAGGAGATTCGGCAATGCGGTCACCGTATTACTTGGCGCATGGGCCGGGATAATGCGCCAGATGACCAGACCTGCCACACAGGCTGCCACACCGCTGGCCACAAACGCGCCACGCGTGCCGATGCTGGGCAAGACGGCACTGATGATGAGTGGCACGATGGTGATGGCGATGTTGGCTGCGGTGCCGTAACGTGCGATGGCGGTACCACGCTGGGCAGTCCCTACCATCCCCGATACCATGGCAGTGGCAGCCGTGGTGAACGCCACATAGCCAGATGCTTGGAGCAGGCGTAGCACAAACAGCACCGGCACCGATGTCGTTAGCCCGACCAAACTACTCCCACAGGCTAATGCCACCGTGCCGTAGACGATGATGGGGCGCACCCCAAAGCGGTCACTTAGCATTCCTGCAAATGGCCGGCCGATGAGTGAGGCAATCCCAAATGCCCCCATCACGACACCGATGTGCCAATCCGAGATTCCTTCGGCCTGCATGTAGAGCGGTAACGGGATGATGAGTGCGTAAAACGCAGCAAAAAAGCAGACGGTGGCGACAAAAGCCGCCCAGAATGCCCGCTGTGTGGCACGGTCCATTGGCGCTCCTTGTTTATCGGTATAGAGATATCATTCGGTGTGCAATTGATTTTTACGAGTATAGTGATTACATAGATAAGTGTCAATATAGTATGGGCGATTCTTCCACGGCTATGCCGTGGCCAATCGTCTAATCGTATTGATGGGTCATACCACATATCGCCCGTTCTCCAAATAATGTAAAGAACTACAATGGGTATCTCAATTGGGTTCATTTTTCCCAATCAACTGTTTGATACGGTGCCGATTGCAGCGTATGTCGACCAGCTTTTTTTGATTGAATATACCCTTTTTTTCGGCGAAAAAAAGAATATCACCAATTTTCATCAAAATAAATTAGTGTTACATCGAGCGTCAATGAAGGCGTATTATGAAAACGAATTATCTCGCTTTGATGCACATTATATCGACTATGTCCAGTCAGATTTTGCAACTATTTTTGGCAAATTCACCGATGTCACAAAAATAGTGACCTATGAACCAATACCTACGCCAATCTTAGCGGTTCGCTGGTTAGGTGGCGGTGCATTGATACGCCTAAGTGCCAAAATTGTGCAATCAATCGGTTATTTTAATGCATTGTGCAGTTTCGGCGGAAGTATTTTAAATCACCCGTGTGTTTTGGTGCCACAGTAACCGCAGTCGTTATTTTCCGCGCGCGTATGGTGCACAGGGTAGGCAACTGGTGCGGAGTCGCTCCCCTTTTCCACGTCATCCCCTGACTACGGTCGGGGAATCTCCTCGTGCGCGCACACACCCCGCAGCATGCCGATGTGGTGGCAACCGCTGGGAGATTCCACGCTCCGGGTGC
>DBCF01000231.1 GCA_002292925.1 Roseiflexaceae bacterium UBA965
TCGCCCGTACGCGTCGGCATGATTCGCCCTTACGTGCCGACATGAAACTGGATGGCACTGGGCCACGGCCGCTCGCCACTCTGATAAAATTCTCGGTTGCCGCGGACATAGCCGAGGTAATCTGTGGCAATAAACTGTCGTGGATCTAATCGTGTATAGCTACACAATGCCGCAAACAACTGTGGGCTAGTGGTTGCCATTTGGTGTGGGTTGCGCCAAAACATTTCCCAATATCCTGCCAAAAACTCCCCATCTGTTTGAAACACATAGGGGTGCCCGAGGGGCATCTGACCGTCGAGTGGTGGCCGCCCGTGATACCAGGCCTGATAACAGTGGTATTCGGCGCGTTTGCCTGCCCCAAACTCTGCCAATTCGCTGGCACTCATGCCCGGCAATTCGCCCCGGCAGACGCCGGTTTTTTGGATACGCATTGCCGTACCATCGAGCAGATGCCCCAGCTCATGCAAGAGCGGGCAGACATTGGGAATCGGCGTAAAGAACCCTTCGTAGAGGCGCTCGACCTGCAACAAAATCTGATGCGCTTCGACACCATAACAACCACCACCAACACCCCCAGCCCTGGCATAACTGGTTGCATCGGTGTAGAGTGCAAATTGCGGCTGGCTCGCCACCACTAGCTCGAGCACGTCAGGTCGCTGCCAGAAACAGAGTAATAGTTGGCCTGCAATCAATGCCCGCATACTGAGTGTGGCCGGGATGACGGTGCGCTCGCGAAAGAGCACAATCTTGAGCCGGCGATCCGCCAACAATTCATTAAGTTTTGTACGGAATTGCTGTCGTTGGGCTGAATCGAGTCGGGGAATCAACGGCAAAAAATGCCCGAGGGCGTCAAGCTCTGCAGTCGTATCAAACACCAAACCAGCCAGTGGCACACGATACCCTGCCCCATAATAATTGACCAATTCATGCCAGCGGGCAATCAGCGTCGCTCCCGAGATTTGCCAGTGTTGCCCTGTAATAACTGCGTCTTGATGCAAAATTTGGGTAGCGATGGTGAATTGGTCACGGGTGGCGTGGAGCGCACAATGGGCCAATGATTGATAATCGTGGGTGTGCATTGGATACCTTCTTTAGGCTGAATACTGTATCTGCGGAATCGTTATGCATGGTATTGCTGGCGTGTAGTGTGATTGGTACGCCTGTTTTGTCTACCAAATCAATGTGTTTATTGTAAATGAAAATGAGATGAGGAATGTGAATTTTTCTTTGTCTAATCTTGATGCAAATAGCGGTTGATTCTCATTTAGCAGGACTATAGTGTGAATGTCGGGAAGAGATTGAAGGAGGTCTTGAATGACTACGGTAATGATTGTTGGAATTGTATTGATGGTGGCACGTATCGTATTGCGGATCGGCATATTGTTGGTGGTAATTTGGGGTGCGGTGCGTTTGTTCGAACGGTTTCGTACTCCGCAGCAACAACCAGTCACGCCGGTCTTGGCACCCGCAATGGTCGCCCCGAGCGCCGCACTCGCCGTCGCTGAACCCACTTCTGAAGCAAAAGATACTCAGGTAGGAGCATAACATCATGACAACCACAAAACGTGATTGGATTCGTACGATTGGAATTACTGGCGCAACATTGATTACCCTCGGCGCCTTGACCATGGGTGGCTTGTTTGCTGCCAATGCCACTGGGGTGATTACCTTGCCTGCAGGGCGCGGTGGTCAGATGATGGGTGGTCGTGGCGGTCATGACGGTATGATGGGTGGTCGTGGCGGGCATGGCGGTATGATGGGTGGTCGTGGCGGTCATGGCGGTATGATGGGGGGCCGCGGTGGTCAGATGATGGGCGGGCATGACGGCATGATGGGTGGCCGTGGCGGTCGTGACGGCATGATGCAAAATGGCGCCCAAGCCACTGCTGCTGATGCCCAAGTATTGCAACACACCTTGCATATGCTCCAGCAAGAGCAAGCCTTGGCAAGTGCGTTAGGTACTAGCAACCCCACTGCCAAAGCAATTGCTGCCAGTCGTGCAACCGATATCACCACGATTAGCAATTGGCTCAAAACCTGGTACCCCAACGAGACCATCCCCACGGCCCCGAGTGCCAGCGGTACGGTAGCCGAGTTGCGCCAAATGATGCAACACCATGATTTGATGCTCGACAAAATTTCCACTAACGGCACATTCGAACATCCCGAGTTGCAAAAGTGGTTGACTGATTCCCTCAAGCAACGCGCCACCGATGTCAGTGCCTTGTTTGGCACCCAAACCTCGTAATTACTTGTTGTACAACGAGCCCCCCATGCTGTGTCGCACAGCGTGGGGGGCTCGTTTTTAGGGTGATTGAATTTAGCCGAGGTAGACTTTGGGTTGGATGCTGATCCGCCATTGTTCGGCCACTTGCGCAGCTTCAATCAAGAGCGCTTCCTTCCATGGGCGTGCCATTAATTGGAATCCAACCGGCAATCCTGCTTTGGTATAGCCTGCCGGGATGCTAATCGACGGCAATCCACTCAAGTTGGCGGCAAAGGCAAAGCGCATGATTTCGAAGGTACTACTGAGATCGCTGATACCTTGTGGGATGTTGGCATCATCAATGGCAGGGGCAACGAGCCCTGCCGTGGGCGTGGCAATCATATCGACGGTGGTAAACAATTGCCGGAGCGTGGCAGTAAATGTCGTGCGGGTGCGTTGGGCATGTACAATGTCAGCTGCCGTAAACTCACGTGACAACGCGAGTGACAAGCGAGTTTCATCGGTCAAGAGATGACCATGGCTGGCGAGTTGCGTGCCGAGACCATTGAGCATTTCACTGGTAATAATCATCGTATGGGCTACCCGAGCCGCTTCAAGCCCCGGCACCGTGATTTCACGCAGTTCGGCGCCTGCCGAACGGTAATAGTGCAACATGCTACGGCAGTGCGACACGATTTCGCTATCGGCATGTTCAAACCACGCCGGCATATAGCCAATCGTCATCCCCCGCAAATCACGCCGTCCCAAGTTTGGGGCGACGGGTGTGGGTTGTTTGTGGGTGGCGGGGTCGGCGGGGTCGCTGCCAGCCATACAAAAATAGGCACTGGCGATTTCGGCGGGGTATGGCGCAATTGGACCAGGATGTGACATGCTCCAGACCACCCCCGCACTGCCGTACGACGAAATCCGCCCATAGGTGGCTTTGAGTCCAATCATGCCACAAAACGCCGCCGGGATGCGAATCGAGCCGCCACCGTCAGCACCCAACGCAATCAATGCCAAGCCGCTAGCGGTGGCTGATGCACCCCCACCCGAGCTTCCACCGGCAGTGTGGTTGGTGTGGTAGGGGTTGCGGGCGGGGCCGTGGGCTCGATTGGTACCAACCACGCCGAGTCCAATTTCGTGCATTTGTCCCTTACCGACGATGAGTGCTCCGGCTGCGCGTAATCGTGCCACGGCGGTGGCATCGTTGCTGGCAGGGGTCGCCCCAAGGAACGACGTCCCGCCGCCGGTGCGGTAATTGGCTACCGCAAACTCATCTTTGATCGAAACGGGGATGCCATCGAGTGCTCCGAGTGGTTGCCCCGCAGCATAGCGCGCCGTCGATACTTGAGCATCATGGAGCAATGCTGCATCATCATAGGCGATAAAGGCATTGAGTAATTGGTAGTCAGGGTGCTTCCGTTTGCTGATGGTTGCCTCAGCGATAGCGAGTGGGGTAATCGTCCCCGCCCGGAAGGCGTTGTGCAAATCATTCATCGACGTCCAGGGTGCTATCACCGAGCGGGTGGCCACGTTGACGGTGTGTGGTTCAGCCACCTTTGCCGCCGTCCAATTGCCGTGCATGTCGGGCTCGCTGAGTGGTTCGCTACTATCGGTCTGTTGACGGTAGGCGGTGACCCCGGCACTTTTGAGTAAGCCTGGGGCAAGTAGTGCCCGTGTACGCGGATTTTCGAGCAAAAAACGTAGTAATTTGAGTGGTATGCCACGTAGGCGTGGTAATTTTACTGAAGTAAGATCGTACATCAAAATTCCTTATTTGGTTCATGCAGTTATACATTGCGTAGCTTTCGTTATACCATGAATAGCCGAGATATTTGGACAATATTTGCGAAATAGTATCGTTATTTCGTATGTTTAATCAAATTTCAATCTTTGCCTCGTCAGGTGACGACCCGGGTAGGGTCTCGGTCGTCAATTCACCTGCATGTCGCCCACGCATTTTCATTAAAGAAAAAACAACATATGCGCCACGTGAATAAGCGACGCATACGTCTGATTGTTTGCGCCCGTACCCACTCTGCCACCGCATTGGTCGCAGAGTGGGACAATATCCCCGCAGCTTAAACGACCAAGGCCACGCCCGAGCACCCGGGGTCAGCGCCACCCTGCAAGACACCATTGCGCATAGCAACGCCGTGCACGAGTGCCATTTCGCCGTAGCTTTGGGGTAAGCGTACGATGGGATGCCGCTTGCGCACTTCGGCACAAATGTATTCGGGGATGCGACCGTGGCAGACGATATTGTTGCCTTGGCAGTCGACGCGGGGCGCTGCAATCGCATCACTGATGTTCATGTCAAAGTCAATGAAGTTGAGGATGGTCTGCAACACCGCCGTGATAATCCGTGACGCACCAGGCGCGCCTACGACGAGTACTGGCTTGCCATCCTTCGAAATGATGGTGGGTGCCATGCCGGTGGTGCGCCCGACCCGGGGGGCAATTGAATTGCGATGTCCGGGGAAGGGGTGGAAGTTGACCATCGAATTGTTGTACATGAAGCCCAACCCCGGCGTGATAATTCCCGACGACATCCCCAATGAATGCGTCAATGCCACACACATGCCGTTTTGGTCGACCACACTGATATGAGTGGTGTCGGGTGGCGTGGTGGGGGTATCACCGGGGGTAATTGGTTTGCCCGCATTGATATGTGCTTGCCATTCGCTGGCTCGCTGACGCGATGTCATCCATTCGACCGGTACTGGCCCACCCCGGGGATCGCCCAAATGGGCGTTGCGGTCCGTAAAAGCCGCCTTCATCGCCATGGCAACCAGATAGATGTATTCGGCGCTGTTATGCCCCAAGGCCGTCAGGTTGTAGCCTTCGAGGATGTTGAGGATCTCAATCACCGTTGGGCCGCCATGGGGGGCCTGCGACGTGACAATATCGTAGCCACGGTAGGTGCCCCGCACCGCTTGTTCTTCGGCCACTTGGTAATCATTCAAGTCGGCGGCGGTGACATATGCGCCATTGGCGGCCAAATCGCTACTGATTTTGGCGGCTAATTCGCCATGATAAAAATCATCGGCACCGTGTTTGACAATGTGACGCAAGGTATTGGCGTAATCGGGGTTTTTGAGGATCTCGCCTTCGTCGTAGGGTTGCCCGTCGCGCAAATAAATCCGACCTGATTCGGCATAGCTGGTTAGGTATTCGAGTTGCGACACCGATTCGGGGTACTTGGTGCGTTTCTTCCAGCGATTGGCGAGGTGGCTATCGACCACAAAGCCCCGCTCGGCAGTGTCGATGGCGGGGGCGATGACATCCCCCCAGCTCCGGGTGCCAAAGCGCTTGAGCAAGGTGTCGAGGGCGAGGAGGGTTCCCGGCGTACAAATCGAGGTATAGCCTTTGTCGTTGACTTTGCCCTGCAAAAAATAGCCCCAGCCGTCGGGGCTGAGCCGGATGAATTTGTCGACCCACATGTCGGCAGTGGCTAGTGACCCAGCCAAGGCGGGGGCATCGAGCAATACCGGCGCTTCGCCGGGTTTTTGTACCAAGGCCAGGGCATAGCCGCCAATCCCACACATTTGCGGATTGACGATGGCTTGGACAAAGGCACAGGTCACGGCGGCGTCGACGGCGTTGCCGCCACTGCGCAATACTTGGGCGCCGGCTTCGACGGCAATCGGCTCTGGTCCCGAAATAACAGCACTCATAGTTGCTCCTTGGGTGTAATTGTGGTGGCAATATTGTACCACTTGGATAGCGAATCTCCGCACAAATGGTAGCGCCATTTGGGCGGAGATTAGCGGTGATCTAATGAGCGGGATGTTACTCCGCCGTGGTGTTCGTACAGACTACCACCATCTGGGCACTTAATATAGGTATTGATGAAGGGCACTTTTTCAAAGAATGGTTGCTCGTGCGTGATGCATGTGCATGATTTTGCGGTAGATCCATATACTACCGAGTAGCAACCAAAACAAATTCGCAACGAGGCTCCAGCGCACCCACGGACGGAATTGCATCGTAAGTGCGGTACTTCCTGCCGGAATCCGCACGCCTTGATAGACATCATTTATCACCACCGTCGTGGTGGGCTGCCATCCTTTAGGGGTCTGTACCTCAGCCATCCAATCAGGGTGAAACTGCTGATTGAACAGAACCACTGACTCTGCTGACAATGCGGGGAATGCTACTGTAAATGCATCTCCCTTGTCGTCTTGTTTGGTGAGTCGTCGATTTGTTGCGGCTTGAGGATTATCGAGCCAAAAATGGTCGTTATCTGCACGGAGTGACTGCATCGGTACTTGCAAACAACACCCCATGCCATCGGCAGTGCGGTAGAGATACAAGCCATCAACGCGGGTAATAAATGTGAGCCCAGCGATGGTTAAGGGCTTGTCACTGACAATGGTGCGGATGTTGGCCATCCAGACATCATTGGCGGGAAGCGGTGGGTTAATACTCCGGATGCTCCGGATATAGGTATCGTATTTGACGTTGAAGCGCTTCATCAGTGCCACATAGTAGCGTGACTGGAGCGAGCTATACGCACCGATTTGGCGTATGCCGAGCGCACTCGAAAAATTCGGCTCGAGCCGGTTGGTCAGTTTGGCGGTGATCATCGCCATCACGCCATCGGGGGGGAGCGATGTGTTGATGGCTTGGGCCGTTGGTGAGGTGGTGATGATGTTGGCTCGTGGTTGGGTCAGCAACAACGGCGTGACCACGAATTGGGCATGCCCCAAAATAACACCTGTCAGCAATACCGTCCGCCAATGGGCATGCGTTACAAAAAAACTTGCGGTGACTGCGAGCACCACAGCGAATTCTAATGCCACAAACGACCATTGCACTGGAATCTGCTGCCAGAGTGCATAAATGACGGCACCGCCAACAAATTGGAGCCCCCCACACAATGTCAATAACACGAGATGGCGTGATTGTGCGAGTGACCGTGACAGCAGGGTTGTGACACCATACAGTGCGAGGACGATGAGTGGGATTTGTTGACTAGCCGATTGAAACAACATCCCCCGCGAAAGTTGTGGTAACCCAACAAAATAGCCAAAAGCAAATAAATCTTGCCGAAAACTGAATGCGATGGCAATCAGCAACCAAATACACCAGCCCCAGACGCGTCGCCATTGTACCGTGACGCCGATACCGACAAAGATCAACATAATCAGCGTGATATAGCTCGCTTTGATGGGGAACATGGATTTGGTATATGTGGTAATTGGCTGAAAAATATCACTAACCCCAAACGACAAAAACGCCCCGAGCGCCTGCGTTAAATTGGTAATCGTTGGTACGATGCCAATAAAAAATTGTGGACTGATTTGCTGGCGCAAGGCCGATAACCGCACTGCAGTCACAATATCTAGTAAGGATGGTATTGTGCTTATAATGCCAAGTCCAACCCCGACACTTGTGGCCATGATATACGTATATAATTGATGGCGATTTGTGCGGAGTTGCCATAGGTGCCAGCCAAAATACCCCACAAAAAAATAAGCCATCTGTATGATGTACTGTGGGTATGCCGTGTAGATTAAGGAATACACGGCAAAGGCCATAAACACCATTGTCCACCATGGTGATTTTTGGTTGCGGATGCGTTGTAACCCGTAAAGTAATGCCATGCCCCACGTGGTCGGCAAAATAAAAGTGTGAAAGGTGTTCCAGAAAAAAAAGGCGGGAATGTATGCCAGTAATAACCCCGTTACCAGCGCAACTCCCGGCTGTGGCGTGATTTCACGGCTGTATAGTACCGTAAATAATCCCGTGAGATAGATGATGAATACAAAATAATAGGTGAAGTAGTCATAAGGGTCATGGATGAACTGCATCAGCACCCACGAAGGCAGATATGCAGGACTAAATATACTGCCATGCGATAGTGGTTTGCCAAACTCAACTGTATTTGTCCATAATGCCAGCCACCCTGATCGGGGCGCCTGCATTTGCTGATTTACTTCGGGAATATAGCTAGAAATATAGTCTGAAAATAACGGTGCTTCAACGTAAGTTGTTTGTGGTACTGCATCGAGATTGGCATAGAGTAGTGGCCGAAATGGCAATATAATATGCGATGAAATTAATAATGGGATAAACCAGAGCAAGATGATTATGCTATAGACGAGTACTGGGCGCTGATATAACCAGCTCCCGTGCCGCCGTAGCCATTGTACCGTGCTTGTATGCTCCACAAAAAGAAATTGGATGCGTGGGGTAATACGTGATGCGACGAACGCACTAATCGTCGCGTGGTGTTTGTAAAAAACAAATCCTAGGCTGATATTGATAAATGTCGCGACAAATAGCACGATGGCAAGCGCAGTATGATTTGTGGATAACGCAAGTAAAGTTGACATAAAATACAATGCAACATATACAATGACAGACAATTTGTGTGTCAGCGCAAGTATAACATGGTTCGAAATACATCATCCTAATTGCGCGTTAATACCCAAAATATACAATTAAGTAGTGGTAAATTGTTGCCACCTGAGAGAATGTCATAACCACATCACTGTACTGTAGGATTGTTGGTATGTCGGTAACGCTATAGACGATGGTACGAGGTGTCTGCACGATGACGCAATCCATGTATAATCAGCGCAGACGTTCTTTTTGTTGGGTAATACCATGCATACACGTGAGCAAATTCGTTTGACTGAATTAGCCGGTTGTGCCGGCTGAGCAGCCAAAATGGGGCCGGGTGCCCTACACGATATGATTGCGCAACTACGCTTTACCAGCCACCCCAACTTGTTAGTGGGGCTAGGCAAAGCCGACGATGCGGCGGTATACCAGATCAATGCCAGCCAGGCATTGGTCCAGACCGTCGATTTCTTTCCCCCAATCGTCGATGATCCCTACGACTACGGTTATATCGCCGCAGCCAACGCCTTGTCAGACATCTATGCCATGGGGGGCACCCCCATGCTCGCTTTGGCTATCGCCGCCTTCCCCGATAATCTGCCGGCATCGATTACTAGCCAGATTTTGCAAGGGGGCATCGATGCCGTGGCGGCGGCGGGTGCGGTGGTAGCCGGTGGGCATACCATCGTCGACCCCGAACCCAAATACGGCTTGTGTGTGACGGGGCTGATTGACCCTGCCCGCGTCGCCCGCAAAAGCGATCTCCATATTGGTGACGTCATGATACTGAGCAAACCCCTCGGCACAGGCATCATCACCACCGCCGCCAAACGCAATCAGGTCGACCCTGCTGCGTATGCGGCTGCAGTGGCGTCGATGAAGCAACTCAACGCCAACGCCGCCCAGGTCGCCATGCGCCACGGCGTAGTCTGCATGACCGATATCACCGGGTTTGGCTTACTGGGGCATGCCAGCGAAATGGTGCGCGACAGCAATGTGGCGATGCAAATCCATGCCAGCCAATTACCGTTGCTCCCGACGGTGCGGGCGCTGGCAGACGCCGGCGTCGTGCCTGGCGGGCTGGGACGCAATCGAATGCACCTGCTCGCCGACGGCACCTTGCAACTGGCGGCCGATGTGCCACCCGGGTTGCTGGACATCGCCGTCGACCCCCAGACGTCTGGCGGATTGTTGTGTGCGGTAGCACCCGATGCGCTGGCGGCACTGCTGGCCGACGCCCAAGCGGTGGGACTGGTGTTGACAGTGATTGGTGAAGTTGTTGCTGGGCGCGGCGTGGCGCTAGTCATATAACAGAGACACGAAAGAGGATTGTGATGAGTCAAGTGCGATTAAGTAACCGGCTGAGCCGTTTGACCCCGTCGGCCACCACGGCATTGGGTGGCAAAATCGCCGCCCTCAAGGCCCAAGGGATTAACGTGATTTCGTTTGGAGCCGGTGAGCCCGACTTTGCCACCCCTGACGCCCTTAAGGCAGCAGGTATAAAGGCCATCGAAACCAATCAAACCAAATATACGCCGATTGGTGGCCCCGCTGAGCTCCGCAAAGCAATTGCCGAGCGCGTCAGTGGCGAAAGTAGCGTGACCTACACCGCCAACCAAATTTCGGTGACTAACGGGGCCAAAGAAGCCTTGTTCTTGGCGTTTTTGGCGTTGTGTGACGAAGGCGACGAAGTCATCATCCCAGCTCCGTATTGGGTGAGCTACGTCGACCAAGCCAAACTCTCGGGCGCCACCCCGGTGATTGTCGAAACCACCCAGGCCCAAGGCTTCCGCATGACTGCCGCCCAACTGGCCGCCGCCATTACGCCGCGCACCCGCGTGCTGGTGCTCAATTCACCATCCAACCCCACCGGCGCTGTCTATTCGGCCGACGATTTGGCGGCCATCGCCGCCGTGATTCGTCAGCACCCCCAGATTGTGGTGATGAGCGACGAAATCTACGACGCCATCATCTATACCGCATACGCCCGCTGGCTCCAAGTGGCGCCCGATTTGGCACCCCAAACGCTGGTGATCAACGGTGCATCCAAAGCCTGGGCCATGACCGGGTGGCGGATGGGCTTTGTGGCGGGGCCACAAGCCATCATCGATGCCATCAAGGGCATCCAGAGCCATTCGACATCACACACGTCGTC
>DBCF01000271.1:0-154 GCA_002292925.1 Roseiflexaceae bacterium UBA965
TTGGTCGAGGGCATCGCGGTAGCTGTCACCATCGCTCCGCGGTCCATAGCGCACGCCATCAAAGCGGGCTAGGTTGGAAGAAGCTTCGGCCGTAGCGACGATGTAGTAGACAGGCAAGGCATGGGGACTATTGGGCAACGAGATTTCTTTGATG
>DBCF01000271.1:221-612 GCA_002292925.1 Roseiflexaceae bacterium UBA965
TTTGCATGCCATCAACAAACAACTCACGGGGAATCCCGACACGGAGTCCTTTGAGTGAGCCACCCAACCCCGCCACATAATCAGGCACGGCGGTAGGGGCAGAAGTGGCGTCGTAGCCATCGTGACCAGCGATGCCGTTGAGCATCATGGCACAGTCGCGGGCGGTCCAGGCCATGGGGCCAATCTGGTCAAGTGACGATGCAAAGGCAATCAAGCCATAGCGCGATACCCGGCCATAGGTCGGTTTGAGGCCGGTAATGCCACACAGTGAGGCTGGTTGGCGGATGCTCCCACCGGTATCGGTGCCCAAGGTACCGGCGGCCAAGCCAGCGGCCACGGCTGCGGCAGAACCGCCGCTCGATCCACCAGGGACGCAATCAGTATTCCACGG
>DBCF01000271.1:680-1636 GCA_002292925.1 Roseiflexaceae bacterium UBA965
GAATTCATCGCAATTGAGCTTGCCGAGCAACACGGCCCCTTGGGATTTGAGGCGGGCCACGGCAGTGGCATCATAAGGGGGACGGTAGTTTTCGAGGACTTTGGAGCTACTGGTGGTGGGTAATCCTTTGGTTGACAAGACATCTTTGATGCCCAAGGGGATGCCGAGTAAGCCACCCCGTTCGCCTGACTGGATGCGGGCATCTGCGGCGATTGCTTGTTGGCGGGCACCGTCGCTATCGACGTGCAAATAGGCACCAATGGTCTCATCGTGGCTGGTGATGCGAGCCAACAAGGCATCGGTGAGCTGTACGGCGGTGACATCGCCAGCATCGAGGCGGGCACGCATGTCGGCAATGGTGAGGTTGTGGAGTTCGTTGGTTGTCATCGTGTTCAATATCCCTTATTACGGCCAGTTACAATATCGACAAAGGTGCGTATACAAATCTTGATGTCGAAAAGTAACGACCAATTCTCTACATAGTATAAATCGTAACGGGTGCGGTCTTCAATACTGGTATCACCGCGTAATCCGTTGGCTTGGGCCCAGCCGGTAATACCGGCTTTTTGTTTGTGGCGGCGCATATAGTAGGGGATTTCTTGGCGGAAGCGCTCGACCCATACAGACTGCTCAGGCCGGGGGCCCACCACGCTCATTTCGCCACGAATCACGTTGATGAAATTGGGCAATTCGTCGAGTGATGTTTTGCGCAAAAAACTGCCGATACGGGTACGGCGCGGGTCGTCTTTGGTGGTCCAACTGGCAATCTGGGCAGCATCCGAACGCATCGTGCGGAACTTAATGGTGGGGAACGGTGCGCCATCCATACCAACCCGTGATTGCACAAAAAAGACCGGGCCAGGAGACTCGAGTTTAATCAACAGCGCAATCAGCATCATGAGTGGCGACGCAACCAACAACACCAACGACGCAAACACCATATCAAATGCGCGCTT
>DBCF01000271.1:1739-9348 GCA_002292925.1 Roseiflexaceae bacterium UBA965
GCATCGGGGTAGAGTTTGACTTCGACGTGAGCGTCTTCGGCGCGCATGATGATGTCAAATAATTCTGTCGAGGCCCGCCCCGATAATGCCACGATGACGAGATCAATATCATGATTGCGAATCGTCTCACCCATGTGGGCAAATGTACACAATACGGTTGCGTCATAGACCGTCGCACCCACACTAATAGCATCAGAGGCAAAGCCCACGACGCGATAGCCCAAACTCGAATCACGCATCAACGAACGATAGACGAGTTGCCCAGGCTCGAGCGCGCCAATAATCAACACTCGCCGGATATCGATATTGCGCCGGCGGATATTGGCAAGATTGGTACGATACACGACGCGCAACAAGACGGCCATTACCAACAAGACGACCCAACCACCAAGCAACACCGATGTCACAATCGGCACATTAGTCACCCCAAATTGTGGGATGACTAAATTGAGTAAATAGACGACACCGACACTCGTGGTCACCGTGGCAACGGTCTTGAAGCTCTCATCGATACGTGACATCCCACGGGGCAGACGGTACATCCCTGATATCTCATAGGTCACAAAAAACACCGCATTGACGAGCGCCACAAAAAACCACACTGCCAAGGTCGGAGTGTTGTCAAATTGGGCTTGTCCCTCGATATTGAGTGGCCGAATAAACCAATATATGAGCAATAAGGCACTATTGGTGGCAATGACATCTGCTGCCACTGCTGCCAAAATTACGACTATTCGATTGCGCCATAATCGCCACAACATGTGATTAATCGACTCTTCGCGCAGGTCTTGGAGGGCGGAAGTAATTACGGGCAAGACTCACCTGCTCCTTTAGCGTAATCCCTGTTTCGATAATCCAACAAATCAGCGTTGGAGTCGTATCAGCATAATAGCGGCGAAAGAAAATCCGCATGGCGTCATAAAAATAATGAATCGTCTGTACCGGCTGTTGCCTGCTTGATGCCCGTTTGACATGATGCACAATCGCATCTGCCACATAGACAATCTGCCAGCCATATTGCTTGAAGCGGTAGCACCAATCGAGGTCTTCGCCATACATAAAGTAGGTCTCGTCAAGCAAACCAACTTCACGGACGACCGCAGTCGGCATCAGCATACAAGCCCCCACCAAGGCATCGACAGCAATGGTCTGGTCGGGGTCAACAAACGTCATATTATACCGCCCAAAACGTGGGCTGTGTGGAAATAATCGTGATAACCCCGTCATACGCCACAACGACACTTCTGGTGTGGGGAACGACCGGCGGCACGCTAGATCGAGTGAACCGTCAGGCAACAATAACCGCGGACCGACCACACCGACTGCCGGATTGGTACGCAAATAATCAACTAATACGTCAAACGCCCGCGGCGTCACAACCGTATCGGGATTGAGAATCATCACATACTCAGGAGCGTCACTTGCATCCAAAATACGCCGTAATGCGAGGTTATTGGCATAGGCAAATCCACCATTGTGGTCGCTTTGAATACAATGGACATGCGGGAATTCTGCCTGTACCATGGGCAATGAATCATCATGAGAGCCATTATCAACCACCCAGATGTCACATTGACCCGCCCCAAATCCCGCTGGGATCGAGGCAAGACAAGCCCGTAAGAGATCACGGGTATTGTAGTTGACAATGACAATGGCAATCCGTTGCATCTACCAGCTCCTCTATTTGTCTTTGTGTATATTACCATCACTATCATGCATCGTAAAGAGCACTATATCCCAATAGCGTGCCGTAATCAGATTGCAACTAAGATTCCATACAAACCACACCCATGTATCAAAAATCACATGCGGTATGGTATGCTAAGACATATAGACTTGTTTGTATGAAAGTAATTACACCATGCGACAGCAAATTTCGACTGGCACTCCTTGGGAAGCAATGGCAGGGTATTCACGAGCAGTACGCATTGGTGCCCACGTAGCAGTCTCTGGCACCACCGCCTCAAATGCCGACGGTGAAGTACAACACGCGGGTGACGCCGGCGCCCAAGCCACCTATATCATCCGCAAAATCGAAGCGGCCCTCAACAGTGCCGGTGCCCAGTTGAGCGATGTCATCCGCACCCGGATTTTTGTGGCAAATATCGATGATTGGGAAGCGGTCGCACGAGCCCATGGTGCCATCTTTGGGGATATTCGTCCGGCCAATACCCTCGTCCGTGCCCAAATGATTGACCCGCGCATGTTGGTCGAAATCGAAGCCGATGCAATTATTACCACAGAAGTATAACCAATGAGCGATATTCCTGATTTAGCACTGCGCCACGAAGCACTTTCTCCCCGCATTGCCACCAGCCAACCACCGTTGTTGGTACTGCTCCATGGCTACGGGAGCAACGAAGAAGACTTACTCCAAATTGCCCCTTATTTGCCTGACCAACTCCGCATCGTCAGCTTACGGGCACCATTTATGCTGATGCCGGGCTCCAATGCCTGGTTTGCCATTGAGCCAAGCAGCAATGGGCTGATTTGTGATGTGACCCAAGCCCAACTGGCCTTGGTCGTCCTCAACGAAAGCATCGACGAGGCTATCCGCATTTATGGGACGGACCCACAGCACACCTTCGTAGCGGGGTTTAGCCAGGGAGGAGCGATGGCCGGGCTGGTGGCAATGAGTCGGACTGATGTGCGGGGCACCGTCATCATGAGTGGCATCAACCCACTCAAGGTCACGCCCACACTCCCCACCACCCCCTGCAATGGCGACATTCTCGTGGTACATGGCATACTCGACGAAGTGGTGCCCGTCAGTGACGGCCACGAGAGTCGTGATGCCTTGCGGGAGCTTGGGTTTGCGGTGCAGTATGTCGAATACCCGATTGGTCATACCATCGATTTACGCGTCATTGGAGCCCTAACGGGCTTTCTCAATCAGAGACTACAATGAACAGCAATTCACGACAATTCCTCGAATCATTTATCGCCATCGAAACGTTTTTGGGTGATACCAGCGGTCTACCCCGCGGCGTGCCATTTACCCAGCACGTTGATACGCTACGGCAAACCAACCATGCTGTGCGGGTATTTGCCGAAGATCTCAAAGCCTTTGCACGCCTCCGCAACGTAATCGTACATGAGCGTGGGGGTGGTCAGGTGCTGGCAGAGCCCAACCAGTGGGCCGTAGAGCGCATCGCTCATATTCGTGATGTATTGCTACAACCGGCACTGGTAACCCAATTTATGCATTCACCGGTGTGGACGATTGACGCCGACGAGACGTTGGCAGTAGCCACCCAACGGATGTATGCTCAGCATTATTCGCAATTACCCGTCTATGAAAATGGCCAATATCGTGGTATTCTCACCGTACGCAATATCACCTATTGGATCGGCGCACAACAACCCGCAAGTCTGCGGATTGATAGGGTGCGCGTGCGGACGGTACTCGAATTTGCCACCCAACGTGATACGGCGATTTTTGTGCATGCACAGATGCCACTCATCGATGTGGTTGGTTATTTCGCCGCCCACGACCGGCGGGGCGTCTACCTCGATGCGGTATTGATTACCCAAGACGGCAAAGACACCCAACCATTGCTGGGCTTGATTGCCATGGCCGATATCCCGGCGATTAATGAACAACTACAGTTATATGTCTAACAGAGAAAGATCGATTCCATGAACCAGGGAATTTTTAGTCCGAACATTGCGTTGTTTATTTGGGCGGCGTTTGGGGCGTTGTCAGCGGCCGTCATTTACCGCAAAAACCATCCATTGTGGTTTGCGATAGTGCTGGGGATTTTGCTTGGGCCAATGTCAACGGTGATTGCGATTTTTATCCCCATCAAGGCACCCCGCAACAATCCATGACGACCAGACCGTATTACGGGCACGCTGGAATACGGCAATGATTTCATGAAAGAACAAGTGTATGAATGCAACGGTTATCGCCCGTATGGACGGCGTGCAGAGCAGTGTCGAGGTACTCGAATATCCTGCGGTCAACATCTCGCGCCGACCGGATTTGGCGGCAATCGCCTACTACGCCCAGCAGATGGGGCTACGGTTACGCCAATTGCGGATTACCCTCAACGGTGGGAGTGCGGTTATTGAACCCGAGATGCTTCAGTTTAGTCGGGGCAATATCACCACCAATACCAGCGCCGGTGGAGCATGGGGCTTGATTAAACGATTGTTGGAACGCCGCTTCAACAATGAATCGGTATTTCGTACCACCTTCCACGGCACCGGTGAAATTTACACGGAACCGACGTTTGATCATTACTTGCTGACGCGCATTCTACCCGGCGAAGAAGCCATCGTCGATGACGGGCGCTACCTCGCAAGTGAACAGGGTGTCGATACCAGTCTGGCCTTCAAAAAAAACATTTCAAGTTTAGTTTTCAGCAAAGATGAAGTGGTGCGCACCCGCATTAGTGGTAGTGGCTGGTGTGTGGTCCAAAGCCCCATCCCTGCCAGCGATGTGCTCCGAGTTGATCTCGACAACGAAGAACTCCGCGTCGACGGTGACATTGTGCTGTTGCGCAAAGGGGTTATCACCCAACAAATCGACAACGCCACCAATTCAGTTATCGGCTTAGCCACTTCAGGAGAAGGGCTCGTGCAAGTATTCCGGGGCACGGGGCAAATCTGGCTGGCTCCCGCAGAGCATGGCTATAGTCGCTTGGTTGATTTGCTCCAAGCAGCCGGTACCAACACCTACGCTAAACACACCCAAACCAATCGCAAAAAATCATTACTAGAGGAATTGATTAAATGAGCACGCCCATTGATCCCCGGCGCATCGTCGCCAATGGTTACGACAAAATCGCCCTGCGCTTCCAAGAATGGGGAGCTAATCTGCGCATCGAAGAGCGAGATCGGTACATCCAAGTATTGCTTGACCATGCCACACGCGGCATGCCACTGCTTGATTTGGGGTGTGGCAATGGCTTGCCATTTACCAAACAATTAGCAGAGCGCTACCGTGTCACCGCCATTGATATTTCGCCCGTCCAAGCCAAACTGGCCGCCCGCAACGTCCCCCGCGCCCAAGTGATTTGTGCAGACATGAGCAACATGCACTTCCCACCCGAGTCATTTGATGCGATTAGTGCGTTTTATTCGCTCATCCATCTCCCCCGCGAAGAACTGGGTGATTTTTTGGGGCGCATGACGCGTTGGTTACGTCCCAATGGGCTGTTTGTGGGGTGCTTTACGGCCCACGACATGCCTGGTGAATATAGCGACGACTGGTTGGGGGCGCCAATGTATTGGAGTGGCTACGACAGTCAACACAACCGCGAGCTCCTCAGAGCTGCCGGGCTGACGATCCATTCAGCCGTCGAAGAGCATGCCGACGAAGATGGCCAAGATGTGGTTTTTTTGTGGGTTATCGCCGAACGCACTGCCGCCAAACACGGATAAGCATCAGATTGCATCACACACAGAGGGTACTATGTTTGAAACAATTGACCATATCGGCCTGGCCGTCACCGACATCGCCGAAGCGGTGGCACTCTACCAAACGCAATTTGGCGTGCAGGAATGGGAAATCATCGAGCTCCCCGAGCGCCATATGCGGGTGGCCATCACCACCATCGGCACCAGCATGGTTGAGCTGATTGCCCCTACCGCTCCCGAGGCAGCCTTTGCCAAGTATTTGGCCGAAAAAGGCCCGGGCATGCACCACATCGCCTATCGTGTCGCCGATATCACCGCCGCCCTGGCTACCCTCAAAGCCCAAGGTTTGCGCCTGGTAGACGAGGTCCCCCGTCCCGGCTTACACGGCACACTGGTGGCGTTTGTGCACCCCAAAGCGACCATGGGTACGTTGATCGAACTGGTACAACACGTATGAGCGCAGTGCGCATCGGTATCATTGGCTGTGGCCCGATTGCCCAAGCCGGCCATTTGCCTGCCACCGTCAAAGCGCACAACGCCCAGCTCTATGCCATCGCCGATCGTTCACCACGCCTCCGTAGCTATGCAGCCGCTGTCTATGAGCCCCACGCCGTCTATGCGGACGCTAGCGAATTACTGGCCGATCCACAGGTCGAGGCGGTGATTGTGGCGGTGGCCGACCAATTCCACATCCCACTGACGCTTCAGGCATTGGCAGCGGGCAAGCATGTGTTGGTTGAAAAACCGCTGGGCGTCGATGTGAATAGTTGCCAGCAGCTGCTGGCGATAAGCCAAACGAGCGACCGCGTCGTACAGGTAGGCAACAACAAACGCTTTGACCCAGGAATTGCCTTTGCGCATGACATGACCGCCCAACTCGGCGAGCGGATGGCCTACCGCGGTTGGTACTGTGATTCGCTGTATCGCTATACCGTCACCGACAATCTACAGCCCACCATCATCCAAGACGCGCAGGCGTTGCGCCCTGACGGCAACCCCAAAGGTGACCGGCGCAAATATTTACTGTTGACCCACGGCAGTCATTTGGTCGACACAGCGCGCTATATCTGCGGACCTATTACCCAGGTGCAAACTCGGCTGTTGCAACGGGCTGAGAGCTGGTGTTGGTTTAGTGCGGTGACGTTTGCGGATGGTAGTTTGGGGCATCTGGATTTGACGGTTACCATTCGGGGCGACCACCACGAAGGATTCCATTTGTATGCCAGTGAAGGTAGTATTATGGCCAAAACCTACCTGCCGTGGTACCACAAAAGTAGTGACGTGGAAGTATTTACCAGCCACGACCAACAATATCACCGGCCACTGGGCGCCGACGGGCATTCGTACAAACGCCAAATCGAAGGCTTCGCTGATACGATTCGTGGGCACACTAGCCAACGGGGAGCCAGCGTCAGTGATGGATTGGCAGCCATTCAAGTATTGACGGCGATGACGCAATCGGCCAAGGCCGACGGGGCCACGGTGGTGGTAGCCGATGTGACGGGGGAGCCATGAAATTTACGATGGGGTGTGCGGTGTGGTCGCACAAAGAATGGGTGGGCAATCTGTTTCCGAGTGGCAGCAAAGCCAGTGACTTTTTGCGGCTATACGGTCAACGCTTCCAAAACGTGGAAGGCAATACGACGTTTTATGCCACGCCACCCCCCGAAACGGTACAAAAATGGCGCAACGACACGCCCGAATCATTCCAGTTTTGCTTCAAAATCCCCCAGCTGATTAGCCACCAAGGGGAGCTCGCCGACAATATCGGCGCCACGCAGGAGTTCCTCACACGGGTGGCACCGTTAGAATCACGGCTTGGGCCGTTTTTTTTGCAGTTACCGCCCCACTTTGCCCTGCGCCATATCGACCAACTCGCAAAATGGCTGGCGGCCTGGCCAAGTGACTACCGCATCAGTGTGGAAGTACGCCACCCCGATTGGTACAAACCCGACAACGAACGGCGCTTGATGGCATTACTCGACAGCTATGGTGCTGGGCATTGCATGATGGATGTGCGCCCCCTCGATTTGGGGGATTTGCCGGGTGCCGAAGCTGATTTGGCCAAAGCCCGTGACCACAAACCGCAAGTACCGCTCCGGCCGTTTGTGACGGGCAAATTGGCGTTGGTACGCTATATTAGCCACCCCGACAGCGTACGCAATCAGGCGCTGTGGGATGAATGGCAGGTGCGGATTCGTGAGTGGCTGGCAGATGACGTCGAGGTGCATTTTTTTATGCATTG
>DBCF01000167.1 GCA_002292925.1 Roseiflexaceae bacterium UBA965
GATACCCGTCTGCGGATTACCGCCGCCACCCGCCGTTTGAGCAAGTGGCAGCCGATTGTACCTGCGTGGGAGAACGTGGCCTTGTCGTTTCGCAGTATTGCCCTGCAACTCAATGACCTTACCCAACTTGTTGAGGCCCTCGCCGATGCCAATATCGTCGATTACGAAGCGCTGGCCAGCCAAACCAAATCCCTCAATCGCTTTGTGATGGACTTCAATGCGAACATGGCTAGTTTTGTGCATGGTGAAGACGCCAATCTGATTACCTGGATGCTCCAAGCCCGTAACCGCGACGAACTGCAACTGGCCATTGCCCCACTCGAAGTAGCCAGTTTGCTACGCGAGCGCTTGTTTGACAAAAAGAAGAGCGTGGTGCTCACCTCAGCCACGTTGTCGGTCAATAACCGCTTTGACTATGTGCAAAAGCGTCTTGGGGTTGACACTGACCATCAAATCCAACTCGATTCCCCCTATGATTACGAAGACCAAGTGCTGTTGTACTTGCCCCAAGACATGCCCGAACCCAAAGATTTTGAGTACCAACAAGTCCTCGAACAAGCGATTGTCGATACCGCAATTGCGGCGGCAGGCCGCACACTGGTGCTGTTTACCTCGACGAGTGCCTTGCGTGCCACCTACAACGCTGTATATGAGCAACTGGCTGAACAAGGGATTAACTTGTTGGGGCAAAACATGGATGGCTCGCGCAAGTTGATTTTGGAACGCTTCAAAACCGAACCCCGTAGTGTGTTGTTTGGCACATCAAGCTTCTGGGAAGGGGTCGATGTGGTGGGTGACGCCTTGTCGGCCTTGATTATCACCAAGCTCCCCTTTGCAGTGCCCAGTGATCCGATTTATGCCGCCCGGGCTGAGCAATTCACCGATGCCTTTAACGAGTACTCGTTACCACAGTCGATTTTGAAGTTCAAACAGGGATTTGGGCGTCTGGTACGGGCCAAGGATGACCGGGGCATCGTGATTGCCCTCGACCGCCGGTTGACAAGCAAAAAATACGGGCAACAATTTTTGCAATCGTTGCCCGCAACCACGGTACGTACCGGTCCTATTCGTGCAGTCGCCTCGCTGGTACGCCGGACAGTTACGCCGCCGTTGGATCAGCCGGAGTAACCAAGCTGGCAAACTGGCGTTGATACAAATCGGCGTACATCCCTCCGGCAGCCATGAGTTGATCGTGGCTGCCGATTTCCATTACTTTGCCATGGTCAAGCACCACAATCCGGTCGGCGCCGCGGATGGTCGAGAGCCGGTGGGCAATCACAAAACTGGTACGCCCGCGCAACAAGCGCTCGAGTGCTTGTTGGATCAACACTTCGGTGCGAGTATCGACACTACTGGTGGCTTCGTCGAGGATCAGGATGTTGGGTTTGGCCAAAATCGCCCGGGCAATCCCAATCAACTGACGTTGCCCTTGACTGAGTGCCACACCTTTGGCGCCGAGAATGGTGTCGTAGCCTTGGGGGAGTGACATGATGAGCTCGTGGGCATTGGCATCTGTAGCCGCGGCGATGACGTCGTCGTCGCTGGCATCGAGTTTGCCGTAGCGAATGTTTTCTTTGACGCTGTCCGAAAACAAGAAGGTTTCTTGTAAAACCATGCTCATTTGGTGACGCAACGGCGTGAGTTGGTAATCAGTGACGTTAACCCCGTCGATTGCTACGCTCCCTTGGGTGACATCATACAGACGTGGGATGAGTGACACAAACGACGTTTTGCCCGAGCCGGTCGGCCCCACCAACGCAATCATTTCACCCGGTTGCACCTGTAGGCTGACGTCTCGGAGCACCCAATCGGCGTCGCCGCTCTGGCCTTGGCGGGCATCATAGCGGAACCAGACGTGCTCAAAAGTTACTGCGCCGTTGACGTGCGTGACAGGGGTTTGCGTGGGTAATTCGGGCATATCCACCGGGTGATCGATGAGGCTAAAGGTGCGCTCGGCTGCGGCCAAGGCTGATTGCGCGGTAGTATAAAATTGCGACATGGCTTGGATTGGTCGAAAAAAGAACCCCACATAGGTCAAAAACGCCACCACTATGCCAGGGGTGACTTGGTCTTGGAGCACCAAATAGCCGCCGTAGCCCGCCACAATCGCAATCCCCAGTGCAGCCAATACATCGACCAGCGGGCCAAAGGCAGCGGTGATGGCGGTGGCACTAACGTTAGCGTCGCGGTTGGCTGCGTTGCGTTGCGAAAAACGCTCACGGTTGACGTCGGTACGGGTAAAGGCTTGGGCTACTTTGACGCCGGCAATTTCTTCTTGGATGTCAGACGAGACATCGCCAATCGACTCCCGAGTTTTGCGGAAGGCCCGGCGCGCTGAGGTGGCAAACAGCTGCGTCATGATAAACAGCACGGGGATGAGCAAGAAGCTGGCAATTGATAAGCGCCAATCGAGCAACAGCATCGCGATGACAATCCCTACCAAGGTAAACAAGTTACCGATAATCATCACCAACCCTTGGCCGAGGAGCTGGGTGATGACGTCGATGTCGTTGACGATACGCGACATCAAGTCGCCAGCCGGGTTTTTGTCAAAAAAGCGCAACGACAATTTTTGCAGATGCCCAAACAACTCACTCCGCATCTGGGCGATGGTGCGTTGCCCTACTTGTCCCATGTATTGAAAGGTCAGCCGTGAAGAAATCGCCCCTACCACATAAAAAACGAGCAGCACCACCATGTATTGCCAGAGCAAGGTGGTGTTTTTGGTGCCAATCGCTTCGTCAACCGTCATGCCAATCAAAATGGGGGCGCCGGCTTGGGTGATGGCCCCAATAATGGACAAAAAGATAATCCCCACGAAGTTGCGCCAATAGGGCGCCAAATAAACGCCAAGTCGCTTGGCGGTAACACTTGAATTGGCTGCCTTCCCCTCAGGAAGTTCCGCCATGCCTTGTATGCCTCGCCACATTAGATGACTCCTTCGTGGGTTAACTGATGACCAAATTGTGAATCAATGATATCGCCGTATACCGCATTGTCACGCAACAAATCGTCGTGACTCCCTTGCCCGATAATCTTGCCGCCATCGAGCAACAAAATCACATCGGCATTGCGTACGGTGCTAATACGTTGGGCAATGACGAACGAGGTGCGGTTGTGCATCAAATCGTCGAGGGCTTGTTGGATTTTGAATTCTGTTTCGGCATCCACGGCTGATGTGCTATCGTCGAGGATCAGGATCTTGGGGTCGAGCAATAGCGCCCGGGCAATGGCGATACGCTGGCGTTGCCCACCCGACAGACCGATGCCCTTTTCGCCGACAATGGTATCGTAGCCTTGGGGCAATTCTTGAATGAACGCATCGGCTTGGGCCCGCTTAGCGGCTTCGAGTACTTCGGCATCACTAGAATCGGGGCGGCCATAGGCGATATTGGCACGGATGGACCCACTAAACAAGGTCGTTTCTTGGAGCACAATCCCGATTTGACTACGCAAACTATCGAGCGTGACGGTGCGTACATCGTGCCCGTCGACAATGATGGAACCACTCGTAGTGTCATAAAAACGTGGGATGAGATTGATGAGCGAGCTTTTGCCACTGCCCGTGGTGCCAAGGATAGCCACTGTCGTCCCAGCGGGGATGTCAAACGACACACCGTCGAGGACTTTGTTGGCTGAGCCGGCGTAGCGCAAGGTGACGTTGTCAAAGCGCACATGCCCTTGGACGGCGGGCATCACAATCGCATCGGGGCTATCTTCGACATCTTGCTTGGTGTCGAGCAACTCAAATATTCGCTCGTTGCTCACACTGGCCCGGGTGATTTGCGCCGAAATCATGCCCAGCATGAAGAGTGGTTGGAACAGCAATGAAAGGTAGGTGGTAAAGGCAATCAGCTCGCCAATGCTAATTTCGCCGCTCATGGTCTTGTAGCCGCCAACCCACAAAATCCCAAGCGTCCCTAAATTGTTGATGAGGAAAATAATCGGGAATGAGCTGGCCATCGCCACCACCGATTTGAGATTCATCTCCAGCAGTGATTCGTTTTTGACGGCAAAGCGTGCTTCTTCGTGGGCTTCACGGCCAAAGGCTTTTACCAAACGAGCACCGCTGATGTTTTCTTGGAGCACTACATTAAGCATACCCAAGCGCTCTTGGATAATCGAAAACATCGGCCGCACTACTTGCATGAAATAGCCGAGTACCACCATCGACGGTGGGATGAAGAGTATTGCCACCAACGCCAATTGCCAATTCATAGAGAAGAGTGCATACAGACTGCCGATTAACAGCATCAAGGCACTAATGAATTGCAACAATGCCGAGGCCACAAATGAACGTACTTGTTCGACATCGCTAGTCAAGCGTGTCATCAGTTGCCCGGCTTGGGTGCGATCATGATAGGCGAAACTGAGTGTTTGGATTTTTTCAAACAAGTTGTTACGCAAATCAAAGGCAAACGATTGCGAGACTTTTTCGGACCAATAGCTCTGGGTAAACCCAAATAGCCCGCGGACAATGGCCAACCCAACCAGCAACACCGTACCCGCCATAATCGGTTCCCAGGCACGGGCGGTAATGCCATCGTCCATGACCGAGCGCAAAATCATTGGGCTCAATAGATTGGCACCGGTGCTCAAAATCAGACTGAGCCATGCACCGGTAAATAACAGCCAATGTGGTTTGAGTAGACTGAGCATGCGGCGAAAGAGCAGCATGGTGACTCCTTTATAATCTGAATAAACCCTTGTTGGTATTGTAATGAAATATTTTGGCACTTGCCTCAATCGTTTGTATGATTTTTGCTAATAATTTTCGCGTGCAAGCACATCATTGCTGCCAGTCATATAGCGCTCCCATAGCGAGGGTGTGCGGGCCCGGAAGGTGCGACTGTACCAGCGGTCATGCGCGAGTTGCGACGGAAAAATCGGCGCGTAACAGCGCGTACTATAGATTTGCAAAAATTCGGCCCGCGCCAAGGTGCGATTGCCAGGGTAGTCTTCGGCGATGCCATCACCATCACGATCGACATTGTTGTGCAAAATCTGAAAGTCACCGAGCGCTGGCCATTGACTGTCAATAATATAATATTCACGTCGCGCCTGACTGTTTTCATCAATAAACTGATCACTATACCCCACCAATACCACTGCGTGTTGCCCAAATACCCGGGTTAACCCCACTTGGCGAGCAGTGTAAATATCGATGATACACGGAATTCCCATATCAATCAATTGACATAACACATATTCGCAATCAGTATAGCGCAAATTACCAAAATGACTGCCGTAGCCTCGTTTGCGTAGTTGCCAAACTTTGAGTGCAGGTACCGTGCCCCCCCAATCTGGTTGAAACAGCGGGCCGGCTTCGCGGATAAATTCGTCGGGGGTATGCACAAAGGCATCGACTTGGGTATTGAGGGCATTGGCGAGTGAGGTAAAGCTACAGGCATTGCGGATTTGGCCGACTACTGGCCATGCGCTACTAGGAGCGTCGAACACACTATGGACGTAGGGGGGGAATTGGGGCGTCATAGTCACCTCTTTGACAGATGTTTGTTTGTTCCATTATACTGCGGGGGCAGTGAAAGCTGTAACAAGTACATAACTGATAAAGTGACCCGCTAGCCCGGATGCTAGGGCGTTAAGGTGGAAGACGGTGAAAGTCCGTCGCTGTGCCGCAACTGTAAGTATCGCATGACGATACAAGTCAGGAAACCTGCTTTATCACGTACGTGTGACCTTCTCGCGCGAGGGAGGTGCCATGAAGACACAACCCGTCTCTAGACGGTGTTTGGTCGCATTGCCCTTGCATTTCTGCAAGGGTGTTTTTATTTACTTGAAAGGGAGTTCCATGAAGTCATTGTTGCGGATTGTCTTGTTAAGTGTTGGTCTACTCATCAGTTCTTGTGCAACGGCTCCGGCGCAAGCGCCCACCGCCACGCCCGCCCCCGTCGCAACCACTGCCCCCGTAGCCCCCACGATTGCCCCTACCGATGTCCCCACTGCCGTTGCAGTCGCATCGGTAACTGATAGTGCCGGCCGGGTGGTTGCCATCCCCGCCAACGTCAGCAAAATCATCTCGTTGGCCCCGAGTACCACCGAAATGATCTATGCCCTTGGCAAGGGGAGCGCCGTGGTCGCCATCGACATGTATAGCGATTACCCCCCCGAGGTGAGTAGCGTCGCAAAAATCTCGAATCCTGATATGACCTACAACTACGAACAAATCGCCGCGCTAGCCCCCGATGTGGTCTTTGCTGCCGGGATTACCAATCCCGAGGTAGTAACTGCCATCGAAAAGCTCAACATCCCGGTGGTCGTCGTGGGCTCAGTCAATACCACTGTGGATAGCATCAAATCTGACATTTTGTTAGTGGGCGCCATGCTTGGGGCCAACGACGAGGCGACAGCGCTTACGACCAAACTCCAAGCTGATTGGGACGCTTTAGCCGCCAAAGTGGCGAACGTCAGCACCAAACCACGCGTCTTTTGGGAGCTCGATGCCACCGACCCCAGCAAGCCCTATACCATCGGTGCCGGCGGCTTTGTCAACGAATTGTTGGTGGCGGCGGGTGCCGTCAATGTCTTTGGTGATGTAGAGAACCCCTACCCGCAAGTGAGTGTCGAGCAAATAGTAGCCGCTGCCCCCGATATCATTATTTTGGCCGATTCATTGTATGGCGTCACCCCCGACATGGTGGCCACCCGGGCAGGTTGGGAAGGCATCCCTGCGGTGAAAGCCCAAGCAGTCATGCCAATCGACGACAATTTGGTTAGCCGACCTGGTCCACGGATTGTGGCTGGGTTGCAGGCCGTTATCGCCATTGTGCATCCCGAGGTCAAGTAACTGATGCAGTACGCTGTGTCACAAATAAAGCGCTTGCGCGATTGGCGTGGTGCAGCGTATCTGTTGGCATTGACCTTGTGTGTCAGCTGTATGCTGGTGGCGATTGTGGTGGGGAGTGTGGCCATTCCTATCAACACCGTGATTGTGGTGTTGTGGCATTGGCTCCGCAACATACCCGAAACAGTCATCCCATCTAATTTGGTGACCATCATCGTGACCATCCGGTTACCACGAGTCGTGATGGTGATGTGTGCGGGGGCGGCGCTAGGTGGCGCTGGTGCCGCTTACCAAGGGTTGTTTCGCAACCCCCTCGCTGACCCCTACGTGATTGGGGTGGCATCGGGTGCCGGGCTGGGAGCCATCAGCGCTGTTGCGCTGGGTGGTGCCCTCGCCTTCGCGTGGTACCTGATGCCACTAGGGGCGTTTGTGGGGGCGTTGGTGGTGGTAGGATTGGTCTATCTGCTGGCGCGCGGCAATGCCCAATACACCAACAACGATTTGATTTTGGCTGGAGTGGCCCTCGCAGCCCTCGCCAACGCCTTGACTACCTATATCATGCTCAACATTGGCCGGCAGCTGTCGCAATTACTTGGATTTTTGTTGGGCGGAGCCACGATTGTGGGTTGGGATGCGGTGGGATTGATGGTCGTGAGTGTGGTTATCGGTATGACCATGCTACTGATTGCGGCGCGCGATTTGAATGTATTGTTGTTCCCCGAAGAACAAGCCCGCTTCCTCGGTATCAATGTCGTACGCATCCGGGCGTTGGTAGTGATTGGCGCAACGTTGATGACCGCTACGGCGGTGGCCTTCCATGGCTTGATTGGTTTTGTAGGGATTATCGTGCCGCATTCGGTGCGCTTGTTTGTGGGGGGCGATCATCGCCGCTTAATTCCCTTATCAGCCTGCTATGGCGCGGTGTTTTTGTTGCTGGCCGACATGCTGGCCCGCACCATTCAATCCCCCCAAGAAATCCCTGTGGGCATTGTCACCGCCTGTTGTGGCGCACCATTCTTTCTGTGGCAACTCCGTACCACCAAAAAGGCAGCCTAATCATGTTAGTAGACATAAAAAATATTACCTGTTCCTATAAAAATCATATTGCGCTCACCGATGTATCACTCAGTGCCGATGCTGGAGAAATCATCGTCTGTATTGGCCCCAATGGTGCCGGCAAAAGCACCTTGATTCGGGCGATTGCTGCCACAATCCCCCTGCAAAATGGCCACATTCATGTCGACAATCACGAAATCAGCCAATTAGCTGCGTCCCAACGGGCGCAATTGATTGCCGTGGTACCCCAAACGGTGATTATGCCGGCAGGATTTACGGTGCGTGAAGTAGTGGCGATGGCTCGTTACGCCTTTCACCCGTGGTATCAGCATCACACTGGACACGATGACCAAATTATCAGCTATGCCATGGCACAGGCGGGTGTTGCGCACTTTGCTGATACCCCTGCCAATCAATTGTCGGGTGGCGAGCAACAACGGGTGGCCTTTGCCCGGGCTATCGCGCAACAGCCCAAGGTACTCCTACTTGACGAAACAACTGCTCACCTCGATCTGCACCACCAGCACGCCATCATCAACTGCATCAAAGCACTCGCGCAGTGCGGGGTGCTGGTGATTGCCGCCATGCACGACATCAATCTCGCCGCCTCGTTTGCCACGCGCGTCTGTGTGCTCCAAAAAGGGCATTTGTTGGCCGATGGTGCGCCTGCAACCGTCCTCAATCAATCATTCCTCGAACAGGTGTATCAGACGCCCCTCAAAGTAGTACCACAAGCCGACCACCCCACTCCCCTCTTTTTGCTCCAGCATTAGGTGTTGAAAAAACGTAGGGCCCATCCGTGAATATGTGCACATTATGCTATCCGTCGGGCTGGTTTTCATGCACAAACTAATGTTATTGACATAACTTAAATAAAATGATTAACTACCAAGCACCCGTTTTCCATCAACCCAAGTTTCAATCACCTGCTGTTGGTCAATTGGCACCGTAGGATTGTCGTCGATAACTACAAAATCAGCACACAAGCCGCGACGCAAATCACCGTAGCGGTGTTCGGCCTGGAGCGAATAGGCTGCGCCGGAGGTGTAGGCGTCGATTGCGGTGTGCCAGGCAATTGCTTCTTGGGGGTTAATCACCTCACCACGCCAGGTTTGGCGGGTCACGGCGGCAGCGATACCTTTGAGTGGGTGGAAGTCAGGGACGACCGGATTATCGCTGCCAAAGGCTAGTACTGCCCCTGCGTCATGTAATGTTTTCCAGGCATGGGCATAGGGCATGAGCTGGTCGGGGATGCGCGCCACGTCGCTTTCTTCAAACCAGGTGAAAATCGGTTGCACGCCAGCCACAATCCCTAGTTGGGCGCATTGGGCAGCCAACCCTGGCCGCAGACTTTCGATATGCTCGAGGCGGTGGCGGTGATCATGGCGGGGGTAGGCGGCTAGTACCGTTGCAAGGCAACGTACCGCTTGCGCCACCGCTTCGTCACCAATCACGTGAATGGCGATTTGGTAGCCTTGGCAATGCGCCCTGGTGAACGCCGCCGTTAAATCGAGGTCGCTATACAGTGGGTAGCCGCGATTGCCTGGCTCATCCCGAAAATCGGCACTCATCCAGGCACTGCCGCCACCCAATGTGCCATCCCCGAAAAACTTAATAATCGGCGCCTGTTGCCACGCATCGGTGGCAATCAAGTGCTGTCCGGCAAGCCAGGCATTGGCAACAGCCCCATAGCCCATATAGGCCACGCGCAACGTGAGATTCCCTAACTGTTTGGCGTGTTGCATTACCTCTAGGTCACCAAGGCCGTTGATATGCCCCAAGGCGGCCTCGCCTATTGCCGTAATCCCACGTTTGTGGTATTCGGGCATGGCGCGAGCGATGCCACGTTGCCAATCAATGGGTGGTTTTTGTACCACTGCTCGCACGAGTGCGACAGCCGATTCTTCGAGGACGCCGTTCGGTTCGCCGTCCGTATCGCGCCCAATACGCCCGCCGACGGGATCGGGGGTGTGTGCGGTAATGCCAGCCAATGCCAGCGCCTGACTATTGGCGAGGGCGATATGATTACAGGCCCGGTGGATGAGCAGTGGGTGATGGGGGAGCATGGCGTCGAGTTCGCGGCGGTGGGGGTGGCGTTGTTCGTGGTAACGCCCTTGGTCGTGCCCAGCACCGATAATCCATTGGCCATGGATGAGCTGCTGAGCGGCAGTTTCCAGCGTATGCGCTAATTGGGCAAAGCTAGTAACCTGCCACAACGCGGTGCGTTCGGCATGCTCACGCACATAACTCAGCAAATGTTGGTGACTATCGACAAAGCCTGGGAGTAATAGGTGGGCGGGATCGACGTGGTGGATGCGGGTCTGGGCCGATGCCAGCGGCGTGATGTCTGTGGCCTTGCCCACGGCTACGATGATGCCGTGGCTGATGGCGATGCCGCCGTGGCTGATGTGGCCGGTATGCCGGCTATAGAGTCGCGCCGTAATGATGGTGTCAATCATTGGCAGTTCCTTTTTGATTGCGCTATACTATGCAACCGCACCGTTGATTTAATCGTCACGGCAGCACAGTGGCACATACATGGGAGGACGCTATGTCACGTTTACGCACTATTTCCCTTGGATTAATTGGTTTGACCATACTTATTAGCGCCTGGTTTTATCCGCAACTCCCCGCCCAAGTACCGAATCATTGGGATATCAACGGCACGGTTGATGGTTGGCAAACGCCACTCGAAAGTGCGTTGTTTGTCTCGATTATCTGTGTGGTATTCATGACCATATTGTGGATTGCGGGGCGACTCGACCCCCGTCCCAGCATTGTAGCTGCCATCGATTGGGTGGTCGTCATCATGCTACTGTTTTTTGTGGTTTTACAGGTCACCATCATGCTGATTGGGACGGGGAATCACATCCCCATGGAACGCATCATTATGCTTGGTATGGCCGGCTTGTTTGCCGGCATCGGCCGGGCTATGCGTGACGTCGAACCCAATGGGTTTGTGGGCATTCGCACCTTTTGGACGATGACCAATCCCCAGGTATGGCGCGAAACGCACCTGTTGGCGTATCGCACAATGGTAATCAGCGCACTGATTACCATTGTGGTGGCTTGTTTGCCTATTCCGCCAGCATGGTTGTTTGGTGCTGGGGTGAGTAGCATCTTGATTGGCGTCTTTTGGCCAATGATTTTTGCCTACCGTCGTTATCACCAACTTACGGACGGAACGTCGCCGTCAAGCCGTTCGTAACAAGCACCGATTTGGCGATTTTGCAGGCCACGGTATAGGCCGGGTCAAATACATTGCCGATATTGTATTCGATGGCTTGACTCATCAGCACTGCCGCCGTAGTCGCATCTGCACCGCATTCAATGAGCATGCGGTGCATTTCGCTGGTGGCATGTTGCAACGCTTGGTCAAGTGGGCGAGCGTTGCCAATAGTATATAAATGGGTGGCGTCTTCGGCACGAGGCCAACTAATTGGTTGCATCGGTGCCCGGGCAAGGGTGACGGTGACCGCCATGGCTGATTCGACACCGGTGCCGCCGATTTCGCCACACCCTTGGGCCAAGTGTCCATCACCAATAAAAAAGAGTGCGCCGGTGACGGCCACTGGAAAATAAATCGTACAGCCGGTAGTCAAAAAGCGATAGTCCATATTGCCACCGTATGGTCCTGAGGTTGCCGTTGATATTGCTTCACCGCGGCTCGGAGCCACCCCAAAGCAACCCACCATCGGCGCATAGGCGATGGTGAGCGCTTTGCCATGTGTGCCACGACTGCGCAGCGTGCTGGTGGTGGCGTCGTAATCCCAGTATTCTTTGGAGAGGTGTGCGCCTGGGGCAATGGGGAGTTCGCGCACATATTCGGGATCAACCACATTCCCCGCCAAGGTGGGGTAGCTCCAGCCGTGACTGCGAAGTGGCGTGAGCGCATCAAACGTGACGGCTAATACGTCACCTGCAGCTACGCCGGCGACAGCAATCGGGCCACTCATGGGATTGCCACGGGGGGTAATTTCGACATCGTTGCCATCGATACCGTGGGCATCGACACAGGCGATGGTGACAGTGTCGCCACTCGCGACGGTTAAGGCGACGGGGTGGGTGCCAATGGTACGGAAATAGTGGCTGGGGCTGAAATTGTGGTGCATTAACATTCCTTTAAGTGTTGCTGAATACATTGACACATTGTACTCTGGGTTTTATACTTGTACACATGGACGACGATTATCACTCAGCTCATTTGAATACCTGTTAGCGCACGCACGCCTATGCACGGGAATAACCCGCATGCAGACGCATGCGGGTGTTTTTATTGCATACCCCGAGGTGTGGCATGCTGTTTATTTCGCAATTATTACATTTGCCGGTCAAAGCACGTGACGGTGGTGATGTGGGTCGCATCATCGACATCATGGTGCGTATTGATGACCGCAGCTATCCCCCCATTGGGGGCATTATTGTTTCTGACCGCCGGCGGACGTTTTTTATACCGGCCTCGCACCTTGCAGAAATCACCCTGCATACGATTCAGCTCAATACCACCCAAATCAATCTCGAGCGCTTTATGCGTCGCGACGGCGAAGTATTGCTCAACAAAGACGTACTCGACCACCAAATCATCGATATCAACGGTCGGCGAATTGTGCGGGTCAACGACATCCAAATGGCGTTAATTGATCACGATTATTGTGTGGTGGGTGTCGATGTCAGTCCGCAAGCGTTGCTCCGCCGCCTCGCCCCCCGCTCCGCCTCGCCCCACATCATCGGACGGCAAGTGATTAGTTGGGCCGACGCCCAGTATTTGGCGAGTGCGGCGCCAGTGCAACTCAAAGTTTCGTACAATCGCTTGTCCGAATTAAGCGCTGTCGATTTGGCGCGTATCGTCGATGCCTTGTCATACCGTGAAAGCGCCGAAATCGTGGCGGCCCTCGACGACGAAACCGCTGCTGAAACCCTTGAAGAAGTCTCTGACGAGCGCTTGGTTGATTTGCTCGAGGGTATGGACCAAGAGCGCGCCGCCGATATTTTGGAAGAAATGACCCCCAATGCCGCGGCCGATTTGCTCGAAGACCTCGACGCCGAAGTAGCCAAACAAATCCTCGCCCGCATGGAACCCGAAGAAGCCGAAGATGTCAAAGAATTGCTGGCCTATGCCGAAGACTCGGTAGGGCGGAGCATGATGACCGACCTCGTGCTGGCCTTCCCCGATGATACGGTGGCCGATGTGATTGCCGGGCTACGGGCCCGCCACGAACTCCCCGACCCCTTGACTGAAATTTATATCGTCGAACATTCCGATCATGATTCACTGCAACACATCGGTTCATCACTGGTGGGTATCGTACGTTTACCTAAATTACTCGTGAGTCACGCCGATACGCCGATGCACGAAATTCTGGAAGAAGTGCCATCCATTCACGCCAGCGACCCATCTGAAATCGCTGCCCGGGTACTCGGCGAATACAATCTCACGGCAGTGCCTGTCATCGACGATGACGGAGCATTGGTGGGTGCGGTGAGTGTTGATGACGCCTTGGCCGAATTATTGCCCGATATTTGGCATCGTCGTGGTGCACGCAACTTTGGCTAGACGCTGGGATTCGGTTTTTTGTAACACGAGGTGCCTCCATGTCAACGCCCGCCGTCCTTCCGCTCCATCGCCGCTTGTTGCGTTATTTACGCCGGTCGTGGTGGCCCTATATTTTGGCGATTGGCCCAGGAATGTTGGCGGCGAGTGCTGGTAATGATGCCGGTGGTATCGCCACGTACGCTTCGGCTGGGGCCGCCTATGGCTATTCGTTGCTGTGGATAATGGTGCTGATTACCGTGGCAGTGGCGATTGTCCAAGAGATGTCAGCGCGCCTCGGCGCAGTCACCGGCAAAGGCTTCGCTGATCTCGTACGGGAAAACTTCCCCATTCGCATGACCGCCTTTATTATGCTCACCCTGCTTTTGGCGAATACGGGCATTATTGTGTCGGAATTTGTGGGGATTGCCGCTGCCGCCGAATTATTTGGGGTCAGTCGCTATGTGGCGGTGCCCTTCGCCGCATTTTTAATGTGGTTTGTGATTACCCGGGGCAGCTACGACCGCGTCGAGCAGTTTTTGCTGGTACTGAGTGCCGTCTTTTTGGCGTATGTAGCCTCAGCAATAATGGTAAAACCCGATCCCCAAGAGATTTTGGCGGGGTTGCAACCCGTGTTGCATGGTGATAGCGCCCACATCAAAATCATTGTGGCCTTGGTGGGTACTACTATTTCACCCTACATGCAACTCTATGTGCAATCTTCGGTAGTCGAAAAAGGGGTCAGTATCGGTGAATTCCGCTACACCCGTGTCGACGTCTTTGTCGGTACTTTGCTGGCTGGGATTGTGGCGACCTGTATCATCATCGCTACCGCCGCCACCTTGCATCCCCAAGGGATCGTAATTGAAACCGCTGCTGATGCGGCGATGGCACTAGCCCCAATTGCGGGCACGTATGCCACCGAATTGTTTGGGATTGGACTGCTTGGGGCTTCGCTCCTCGCCGCCGGGATTTTGCCGTTGTCAACGACGTACATGCTCAGTGAATCGCTGGGATTCGAGCGGGGGGTATCACGTAGCTGGCAAGAGGCTCCGGTGTTTATGGGCGTCTTTACCGTGCTGATTGCCTTTGGGGCAGTGATTGCACTCATCCCAGGTCTGCCGCTGATTAGCGTGCTGGTGGGCGTCTATGTCATCAACGGCTTGTTGTTGCCTATCGAGTTACTGGCCATCGTGTCGTTGATTAACAACAAAGAAATCATGGGCAACTACGTCAATGGCCGCTTCCATAATATTTTGGTGTGGACGATTGTCGGTGCCGTAAGTCTGTTGTCACTCATCTATATCGGCTGGCAATTGTTTGAGTGGGTGATGCCGGCTAAATAAGTGCGCAAAACGACAACGCCGGTGCGTCATTATGACGCACCGGCGTTGTCACATACCGAAGATTATTTCGGGAACACCGATTTGTCGACAAACAAGGCTTCGGGTTCGACCACATCGGCACAACGAGGGCCGGTATCGCTCCAGTCGGGCATCGTTTGTAGGGTCACTTGAGGGGTAATGGTCATGTCATGGTCGACAACGATTTGGCAAGCGAGCCGGTATTGCCCCAAAAACGTCCGATCTTTGAGCTTGGTGTGTTCTGGTTCGGTCATGGTGGTGGGCTCGCCAGCGTGGAATTCAACGCGGCACGACGTGCACTTCGATTGCCCGCCACAGCGATGCCCAATCGAGACGCCGGCGTCTTCGATGGCATTGACAAGCCGGGGGCCAGCCGCCACTTCGATTTGTTGGTTGGTTGGCATAATGGTAATCGTTGGCATTTAGACTTCCTTTCGTAATACCCGCATATGGAGGGGTAAATAAATGAGTAATGCGATACAGCCGAGACAAAGTGGGATGCTATAGGCCCATTGGTACCCGAGCGCCTGATAACGCCCGCTGGCGTCACGACCTACAGCATTAATCACCAGACCCATGACCCATTGTAGCACCCATGCCCCCACAAACCCAAACACGTTCAAGGCTGTGGCGACGCGCCCACTCAAGGCGTGGTCAAACATGCGCCGGGCTTGGGGTAACATGATGACATTGAACGATGCCCCAAAGCCAAATACCGCGTAGACGGTGGTCAAGAGCCACGGTGTCGTCCAGGTGGGAATAAAGACGAAATAACAAAGCGAAATTAACATAATGCTTTGCGATAACACGATCACCGTGGTTACGCCAAAGCGATCGGCCAAATAGCCACTGACCGCATAGCCGACGACCGCCCCAATCCCCAATACCAGCAACAAAAACCCTGTTTGGGCGCTACTGTACTTGGCAATGTCATACAAAAACGGCCCGGCCCACAACGTTTGGACGGCGAGCATGGTACCGAGCATCGAGAAGTAGAGTGGTGCCATATGCCAAAAATCAGGGAAGGCGTAGATTTTGCGATAGCCTGCAAACGGGTTTCCACTCGAATGCACCACTGTCGTGCCGGGAGGGGCATCGTGTGCAAATGTGCGTATAATGACGGCGATCAACAATATCACCGGCATGCTATACAAAAAGATGGAACGCCAGCCGTAGGCGTGTGCCAAATAGGCCATGGGGGTGGTTGACAACAAGCCACCACAGGCCCCAATCGCCACCATCAAGCTGGTCAGCGTGGCCAAACGATTGCTGGGCACCCAATGCCCAAAGGTTTTGACGGCACCCATCAAGCCACCAGCAGTACCGAGTCCAATCAACGTACGACCGATGACGAGTGGCCAAAAACTGGTGGCGGTAGCAAACAACACACAGCCAATCATGGTGGGAATCATTAGCAAGGGGATGATGAGCCGCGTGCCGTAGCGGTCAAGGGCGGCGCCGAGGGGCAGTTGCATCAGCGAGAACGAGATATAGTAGAGACTCGTCATCATGCCCAATTGGTCGGCATTCAACGACATTTCACGCATCAAATCGGGCGAAATTACTGCATTGGCCGACCGCAAAAACGATGCGACCATGTAGCCAAGGGCAAAGGCCATAAAGACATACCGAAAACGCCGCACCTGCACAATGTTCCTCTATTCTTGGGGTACTACTGCCATGCAGGTAATACTTGATGTCACACTCTCGGGTTGCGTGCTAATCGGTCTGCCACTCGCGACAATCACACATCCAATGGTGCCATCACCCAGATTATCGACTTTGATGAGCAGATTTCGTCCTTCGGCGGCCCGGAAGCCAAACCTCCACGGGGGAGGTCCACTACGGGTCGCGGTAAAGGCCATGTCGTTGAGATAGCTCACGTTGACATTGGTAGAAGTACCGGTGACTTGGTATTCGATTCGTGAACTATTAGCGCTCGTCGCTTCGGCGTTTTTTTGGCGACTCGCATAGATATTGCCAAAGAAACCAATAGCGAGGGCAATACTGATAAAGACGATGGCCATTAGCCACGAACGCCGTTTCGCGGTTTCATAGTGAGTTTTTTCATCAAATGGTTGCATAGGATTCCTTGTCGCCATAATCCGCGGTTTTGTGTATCATAAAGGGTATTATGAGTCCACGTCAAAAAGAGCCTCTCACATATGAACACGCACTGCTGGGGTTTTTAGCAAAAACACCCATGCATGCCTATGCCTTGCACCATACCATCATGCAGTCGCCGCTCGGTACGGTGTGGCGAGTCAAACAAAGCGCCTTGTACGCCATGCTCACGCGCCTTGCGTCTGAAGGCTTGATTGACGCTGGTGCCGAAGACGTAACTGCCCGTGGCAAACGATTGTTGTCACTAACATCAGCCGGCCGTACGGCATTTGCTACCTGGTGTGTGACTCCTGTGCCCCAGCCCCGCGATATGCGCATGGAGTTTTTGGCTAAACTCTTCTTTTTGGAGCAGTTTCCGGCACCAATGCGCCAACAATTGATACAGATGCAGCAACAACGGGCGCAACAATGGCAAGAGCCCCTTGACCCGCACATGAGCGCCTATGCCCAGACCGTACGCCAATTTCGCAACGGACAAATTACGGCCATTCAGACGTGGCTCACCACACTTGATGCTGAGATGTGAACATAAACTACGCCATACCGGTATAATGAAAGGGAGACACTCGCACCGCACAAACAAGGAGCACTATGATCCCCTCACCTGTGGCCGCTGATATGCAACATCTTTTTTCAAAAATTGTACAACACGACGAATCTATTGCCCCAATGTACTTGGATTTACCGAACGAGACTGACGACACGATTAGTTTGGCCTATGGTGATGCCGATCCCACTCTCTTCCCGATCCAATCGCTTATAACCGCGGTTGATACAATGCTCACCGGCAACCTCGATATCAGCTTGAACTATGCCCCCGCTTATGCCGGCTTGGTGGCGTTGGTGCAAGAGCGCATGGCCCGCC
>DBCF01000019.1 GCA_002292925.1 Roseiflexaceae bacterium UBA965
TTATATGGCCCCCCCGTAAGATTGGTCTGTTATAATGTAATTGTAAATTGTCAAAGGTTGTAATATGCCACACACACCATTTATTGGGCAACGGATATTAGTAGTCGATGACGACGCGGGCATCCGCGAAATCGTCGTTGATTATTTGCGTCATATGGGCTTTGTGGTTTTGGAAGCTGAAAACGGTGTGGTTGCGCTCCAAATCTGCGAGTCCCACGAATTTGATTGTATTTTGTTGGACTTAACGATGCCCGAAATGGACGGTGAGACCTTTTTGCAGGCATTTCGGCGTACCAGCCATACCCCGGTGATTATTGCATCGGCCCGCATCAGCGAAGACGACAAAGTGCATTTTTTGGAAATTGGGGCAGATGACTATGTCATCAAGCCCACCAATTTACGCGAATTGGTGGCCCGTATGCACGCGGTGTTGCGGCGTACCATGCAAACTAGCCAACAGGTGTTGCAAACAGACACAATGTCACTCGACCCTATCCGACGTAGCGTACGTATGGGTGAACGCGAAGTGCTTTTTACGCAGACCGAATATCTGATTTTTTCGCATTTAATGATTCAAAAAGGAAAACCACTCAGTCGCTTTGAATTGGCTGATATTGTGTTTCAAGATACGTCGATGTTTGGCAATTATCGCAGTATTGATGTGCATATCCGCAATATCCGCAAAAAAATCGAATTAGATCCGGAAAATCCGGTCTATATTGTGATGAAATATGGGATTGGATATATGTTCAATGAGTAATAATCCCCCACCAGACAACAGTATATTTTTTCCATTAGCTGCCCGATTTAAACTTAAAAAATTTCGTGCGCGCGTGATTGCACTGCTGTATATTGCAACAGTGCCATTGATTATCGTGACAACGATTTGTTTGTGGTGGCTGATGCGGTATTGTGTCGAGCCGGCGCAAATGAGTATGGCGATGGTGGCCCAATGCACGACGATACCGTATTGGGTATGGACATTGATAGTGATTGGTGTGCTGATTTACACCTACCTGATTGCGCGTGATGCCTTGGCTCGCTTGGATTATATTAGAACCACGATTGTGCGCTCGTTGACGACCAATCAATGGGCTGATGACGGTGAGGCGCAGAGCATATCAAACGACATGGCGCAGTTTATCGGTGATATCGAAGGGCTCAGTAGCGAAGCCCATAAACGCATCACCCAATACCAACAAATTCACGCCAATATGACCCACGAATTACGCAATCCGCTGCATACAGTGGGGCTTGCGATTGACAGTATGCGTGCGCAAGCGATTGAGCCGACGCCCCAAATGTTGGGGTTGCTGTATGGCGAAATCCAACGTGTCCACCGGTTGGTTGATGACATGCAAACGCTGTCGTTGCTTGACCTCGATAAATTCCAAATCATTCCCTTCAATCGATTGCCAATTGCCGATATTGTGCGGTATGTGGTGGCAAACAAATCCGTAATTGCTAATGCCCAACACATCACGCTCGTTGTTGAACCGTCTGATGAATCATTGATTGTCACAGTCGATCCCGACCGTGTGATCCAAGCCTTGATGAATATTGTTGACAATGCGATTCGGCATAGTCAACCCCAGAGTCAGATTCGGATTACCTATGGTAAGAATGACAATCAATGTTGGATAAGCGTCATTGATACAGGCAATGGGATTGCCCTCGCCGAATTACCGCATCTGTTTACGCGCTTTTATCGGGGCAGTACCCCGCGTGGCCAAGGTTCGGGATTGGGGTTGGCGATAGTGCAGGCGATTGTCACCGCCCATGATGGTACGGTAACAATTGATTCGACGGTCGGAGTTGGTACCACGGTTACGATGGCATTCCCTATGCGCTAACCACGTGCAATGCTGTGTCTTGCGTTGAAAAAAAGTGCATAGCGTCAAGCGCCATGCACTGCCAAATGAAATTTTTGTACAAACAATCGTTAGATAGTCTGCCCGGCATAATCCTGCGCGCGGAAGAAGTGTCCCGTGGTACCGTCGCTGAGCAAAGCGGGCACTAATGCGCCAGGCAGCACGGATTCGACGGCGCCGGGTGCGTTGGGCCCACCCAAATCGGTGCGCAACCAGCCCGGATCGAGCAGGTTGATGAGCACGCCGGCTGGGGCCAGTTTGCCAGCAGTGTCGGTGACGAATTTGTCGACGGCAGCTTTTGAAATCGAGTAGGCAATCAACTCGGGCTGATCTTTGATGCCCGAGGTCAGATTGATGATGCGACCCCAACCCCGGGCAACCATGCCCGGAATCAAATTATGACAGATGTGAATCAAGGCGATGACGTTGACGGCAAAGCTTCGCTCGAAATCAACCACCGGGATGTTTTGCCAGTCACCGCGGTACGGGGTCATGATGGCGGCGTTGTTGTAGACGATGTCGATGCCGGGGGTTTGGGTGTGCACGCTGGCCAGCATGGCGTCGACTTGGGCGATATCACTCAATTCGGCGGCCACTTGGATGACCTGTACCCCTGTGGCTCGCAAATCGGCTGCCAGGCTGTCAGTGCCGGCAGTGTCACGGCTGTGCAACACCACGTTGCAGCCGTAGCTGGCCAGACCCATACTGACTTGGCGACCGACGCCCCGACTGGCACCGGTGATGAGTGCCCATTTGCCGCGAATATCGGCTTTTTGCATGATGGTCTCTTTCTTTTCAAAACGATTAACCCATTAATTGGTAAGCGCTTTCCAATTAACGCATAGAGGCATTTTAGCGTGGATTGGGGAATCATGCAATGATTTGCGCCAGAAGATGAAATGAATGTGCAAAAGATAAACGCTCCGATGTGATGAATGTCACACCGGAGCGTTTGGGGTCGTGTTTGGGGATGATTACCAGCGGAAGCTATTGGCAAAAAAGTCTTGAACGGTGACGACCAATTGGACAAACTCATCACTGGTGCCGAACCCAAGTACACTCATAATCATGACTTTGTTTTCACAATTCATGGCCATTTTTAATCCGGGGATGTTCGTATCGGTGACCCCAATTGAGTAGCGTATCCAGCATCCGGAAAATGTATCGTATTGAGCGCCTTTATTGTTATAGGGAAATGCACTCACTACATCTGTATCGTAGTACCACACAAACGCATCAGCGGTGTTGGTAAATTCATTAACATCATACGTTAATGCCCATACATTACCACTTGGTGATACCATTGTTGATATTACGACGACATATTGTACAAGCGCATCTATCAGGCCAGATTTAATTTCGGCAGTCCCATCATTGAGCCCTTGTGCGTAGGGTGCATGAATCGTCCATTTGGGATTGAGATCAATATTGCTATATCCTAGTTTTTCGAGCATGTAAGATGTGTACATGCGTTTGGGCATCGGCACGTACGCTGATCCTGGCCCTGCGCCTTGGGTGGTGCTGGCTGCCACGGTACCTGTTGTACCACTAACCATTTCATTACCCAACAACCCAAGTAGCACGTCATAGGGTGCGGCGTTTTCGGGGTGAAGCTCGAAGCGGGCCCGCTCGAACCATTGCACTTGGTATTGTTTACCATCGGCCATGGTTTCGGTTTGCAGATCTGATAATGGCAACCCAAACAATGCCAGGCTTTCGGCGGCACTCACTGCGCGACTATTGTCGAGCTTGAGTCCGTTGGCGCGCCAGGCCGACAAAACTTTGCCACACACTGCATGCCCAGTTTCGTTGAACATACGACAGCCGCCGGTATCACCGTATTTGGCAAACCCAAACCAATCGCGCCCTTGTTGGCTGAGGCGGTCAGCACCGAGTCGACCGAGGAGGACATCGTAGGGGCGGGCGTTTTCGGGGTGGAGCTCGAGGCGATTGCGCTCGAATCGTTGCAAGGTGATTGTTTTGCCGTCGACAGTGGCTTGTTCTAGGCCACCAATGGGGAATCCAAACCCCGGCAAGCCTCCGTTTTGTTCCCAAAATTCACGGATGCGCCCGTCAATACACTGATTGGTTTCGCTGAAGCAGCGTTGAGCGGCGTGGGTTGGTTGGGCTGGCTGGATAAATACTGCGAGGCTCAAAATTAATAACCCCAAGAGGAAACGGTTCATATTGAATTACTCCCTATAAGAATAATTTCAGTATAACGTAATATTAAAACAAATACAAGTATGACGTAATTTTGATATTGTGGTTGTAATGCTGGTATAACACCGAGGCGCAAGATGCGTTGCATCCTGCGCCTCGATAGATACTATTGGTAATAATAAATCCTACAACGTCGCCGTGCCTCCCGCAGGGATATGCACTGCACCACTGGGCAAATGAATGACACCACTTACCCCTGCCGGCAGTGTT